>CAVBBF010000029.1:0-22089 GCA_963593735.1 Phascolarctobacterium succinatutens | reverse complement strand
ACGAGGCGGATTGCCTTGCAAACGCCGAAGTCCAAACACGTGAGGAAGGGGGAAGCTTTATTTTTGGGAAATAATTTTACCTAAAATCTTTTTCGAAAAAGAAATTTTTTTTGCATATTACCCATACCGCCGTCATAGAGTTTAGCAAACAGAATCGGAGGAGTTTATGGATAAATTTGACCTTTATCGCGATATTGCCTCACGAACCGGCGGCGATATTTACGTCGGTGTCGTAGGCCCCGTGCGTACCGGCAAGTCTACGCTTATCAAACAAGTGATGCAACAATTCGTCATCGACGGCATCGCAAACCCGGACGAACGCTCGCGCGCAATCGACGAAATTCCGCAGTCCGCTGACGGCAAAACCATTATGACAACACAGCCGAGATTCGTTCCCAACGAGGCGGTGAGAGTGTCCGTAGGAGAGAATATCGCCGTCAATATGCGCCTTATTGATTGCGTGGGGTATCTCGTGGACGGCGCGCTCGGCGCACAAGAGGACGGCAAGGAACGTATGGTTTCCACGCCGTGGTCGAGCGATGATATGCCTTTTTCAAAAGCCGCCGAAATCGGCACGCAAAAGGTTATAAAAGAGCATAGCACGATTGCGCTTGCCGTCACCACGGACGGTAGTTTCGGCTCGATATCGAGGCAGGACTACGTCAAGGCGGAGGAAAGGGTCATATCCGAACTCAAAGAGTGCAAAAAGCCGTTCGTCATCGTCCTCAATGTTGCCGACGTCAACGCTCAAAGCGCGGCTCTCAAAGACGAACTCGAAAAGAAGTACGACGCGCCCGTCATCGTCAAAAACGCATTGACCCTTGACGAGAACGACATCAGCGAGATTCTCGAAACCATATTGCTCGAATTTTCCGTCAAAACCATAGACTTCGATTTGCCGCGCTGGGTGCAGGCGTTGCCTATGGATTGCGACGTGGTGCGCGAGATTGTGGACAGAGTGAAAAATATGCTCGGCGATATCGACAAAATGCGCGACTACGACAAAATCGACGCGTACTTCGAGAACGCGGAGTTCTGGAAACAACCGTCCGCAATCAGCCTCGACGCAGGAAAGGGCAGAGTGCAAGTGAAGATGGCAACCGGCGAAGACGTGTTCTTTAAGGTTGCAAGCGAGCAATGCGGCATAGACGTAAAGGACGATTTCGACTTGCTTTGCGAACTCAAAACGCTTTGCAAAGACAGAGAAAAGATACAAAAAATTCAATCCGCAATGGAACAGGTGGAAACGCTCGGCTACGGAATCGTCGCGCCCACTCTCGACGAAATCGAACTCAAAGAACCCGAAATCTTGCGACAAGGTCAGCAATACGGCGTGAAACTCTCGGCGAAAGCACCGTCCCTTCACATAATGAAAGTGGACGTCGAAACCGAAGTCAGCCCCATCATCGGAAGCGAGCAACAGAGCAAAGATATGGTGGATGGGATGCTTCAAGACTTTGAAAGCGACAAGCAAGCGATTATGAACACCAACATTTTCGGAAGGTCGCTCTCGACGCTCGTCGCAGACGGAATCAACAACAAATTGCAAACCGTACCCACCGACGCAGAGCAGAAACTTCGCAAAACTTTGGGGCGTATCGTCAACGAGGGCAAAGGCGGCGTGATTTGTATCTTGTTGTAGAAAAGGCAGTTTACAATACCGTTTGTAAAGGATAAAACACAAAATCCGTCGATAAAGAAATTTGTCGGCGGATTTTGTTTCGAAGTCGGAAACGACGGAAATGAAAAATCCAAATATGAAACATTACGTTTTCAAGCGGTTGCATGCGGCGACGAGGCGCATAACAAAAAAGCGTGATGCGGCATAAACAAAGGCGAGATATGCAAAGGTGAAATGAAGAAAACAATGCAAATTCGACATATTGTATCGACTTCATTTTTTATATTATATTTGTTTGACATTGTAAAAAACAAATTCTAAAATATGGGGCGCAATAAAAAGAAGGTAAAAGAAGGCATCGTATGGAAAGAGATTTGACCGTCGGCAAACCTATGAGCGTGATTTGGAAGTTTTGCTTGCCGCTTTTCGGGAGCATTATTTTTCAACAACTTTACAATCTCGCAGATAGTTTCGTAGCGGGAAAATTTATCGGCGACAACGCGCTCGCCGCCGTCGGTAACAGTTATGAGATAACCCTCATCTTCATTGCTTTCGCTTTCGGCTGCAACATCGGTTGCTCGGTTATCGTTTCAAAGTTTTTCGGCGCGAGAAAGTTCAACGATATGAAAACCGCCGTGTTTACCACTTGGATTGCGGGCGGCGTTCTGTGCGCGATTCTTATGGTGCTCGGTCTTACGCTCAGCGAGGCTCTTTTGGGGCTTATCAACACGCCGAGCGAGATTATGGCGGATTCCAAACTATATCTCGACATCTACGTTTGGGGCTTGCCGTTCGTGTTCTTCTACAACATCGCAACGGGTATTTTCTCGGCAATGGGGGACAGCCGCACGCCGTTTATATTCCTCGCCTGTTCGTCGCTTGCGAATATCGGTATGGACATACTGTTCGTCGCAACTTTCAAAATGGGCGTTGCGGGCGTTGCGTGGGCGACGTTCCTTTGCCAAGGCGTAAGTTGCGTTCTTGCCGTAGTGTTCGTTTTGATTCAACTCAAAAAGGTCAAAACCGAAGGCAAAATCAAAGTCTTTTCGTGGCGTATTTTGCGCGATACGGCGGTGATTGCCGTTCCGAGTATCTTCCAACAAAGTTTCATTTCGGTGGGCAATATCATCATTCAAAGTATGGTCAACTCGTTCGGCACGGTGGTTATGGCAGGCTACTCGGCAAGCATAAAACTCAACAACCTCGTCGTAACGTCGTTCACCACGCTCGGCAACGGTATTTCAAACTACACGAGCCAGAACCTCGGTGCAAACAAGCCCGAGCGTATTCGTCCCGGGTTTATGTCGGGTCTGATTTTCGTTTGGATATTGTGCGTGCCTATTGTGCTTCTTTATATGCTCGCAGGCAAGCCGCTTCTTCTCATATTCCTCGAAGACGGCGGAAGCGAGTCCATACAAGTCGGCTTGCAGTTCTTGCGTATCGTGTCGCCGTTCTACTTTATGGTCGCGGTCAAAATCATTTCGGACGGCGTGCTTCGCGGCGGCGGAAAGATGGGAAGATTCATGATAACCACCTTTACCGACCTCATTCTTCGCGTAGTTATATCCGCATTCTTGTACAAGCCGATGGGACCGACCGGTATATGGTGGTCTTGGCCTATCGGTTGGGCGGTCGGAACAGTCCTTTCGGCATCCTTCTTCTTCACGATAAAGTGGAAAAAGCACCTTCCCGAAGAAGTGTATATCCGCGAGCCGAATTTGTCTCAGTCGCTTGTAGATTGCGATGAGGAACACGCTACGGAAGTCCTCGAAGCCGAGCAGGAAGCAACCGACGACGCGCTTGCCGCCGTTGAAACGGACAGCGAAAACGTCACTGAGTGATTTCTCCTCAAACGGAAAAACTCGCAGTAAATGTCAAACTGAAACATCAAATAATTGAATAACGCACTGCCGAGTGCGTTTTTCTTTTTGACATAAAAATTTTTGTTTGAGAAAACCCTCGTGTAATATTTTTACACGGAGGGCAGTATGAAATATTCAGAATGGCTTTATTTATGGCTCGACAATTATGTCGAGCCGTCAAACAAATTAAGAACGTGTCAGCGTTATCGTCAAATCATAGTGAATCACGTCATTCCGTTTTTAGGAAACAAAGAGATATACGAACTTTCGCCGCTCGTATTGCAACAATACGTTTCGGAATTGCTTGCGCACGGCAACTTAAAGACAGGGCAAGGACTTGCGCCGAACACTGTAAACGCCGTGATTTCCATCGTTCAAAACTCATTGAAAACAGCGCATATGTTGGGCTATGCCGATAATTATGCGGCAAAAATTATAAAACGACCGAAAGTCGTTGAACGAAAAGTGGAGTGTTTTACGCTCGCAGAACAAAAGAAAATCGAATTTGCGGTGTTGAACGGCAAAAAATCCAAAATGCTCGGTGTGGTTTTGTGTTTGTATACGGGGTTGCGTATTGGCGAATTGATTGCGTTGAAGTGGCACAATGTAGACTTGCAAAAAGGTCTTATCGAAGTGTGCTGTTCTTGTCACGATTCAAAAGACGGCATAGTGTTCGACAACCCCAAAACCGAAAGTTCTCGGCGCATTATTCCTATTCCGAAACAACTGATTCCGTTGCTAAAAGGTATGAAGAAAAATGGTCGTTCTGATTTTGTAGTTTCTCAAAACGGCAAACCTGTTTGTGTGCGTTCGTATCAACGCTCGTTTGAACTATTGTTGAAAAAACTGAATATTCCGCATAAAGGGTTTCATTCGCTTCGACATACTTTTGCAACTCGCGCATTAGAGTGCGGAATGGACGTGAAATCGCTATCGGAAATTCTCGGACATAAGAACCCCGTTGTTACGCTCAATCGCTATGCTCATTCGCTGTTGGAACACAAATCGGCAATGATGAATCGGCTTGGAAAACTGCTTTAATATGTGCATAAAATAATGTAATTTATGCACTAATTATAAATATTTTGGTATTGAATGTCAATGTTCTCGGTGTTTTTATCCGCTTGTTGTTCATAAACCACAAATTTTATGTACAAGAATAAGACATTTGTTCATCAATTACATTAATTGATGAACATTTGTTCTATCACAATGTTCACAAATTGGAGGAGATAACAGTGAAAAAAATATTATTGTTATTAATGTGTGTGATACTGGTATTGGTTATCTGTGGTTGTGATGGGCAAGATAATAACGAAACACCCGATAATAATATTAACTCACAAATTACATACATGAATAAAAATGATTTGTATTTTGCATCAGGCTGTGATCATGCTTTAATAGAAGAATATTTTAAGAAAAACGGTGTTGAGAATCATAATAAATATACAATTACGGCATCTAAAACTCACGGCTCTATTGTTATAGCGCATTCAATAACATTTTCTCCCAAAACAAACAGTTTCTTTGTTATTAGTAGTTATACGGAGAATGGTGCAAGTTATGGCATTGCAGATCAAGATACATATAAAGGATCGATTGAAATTGAGTTCAATCAGTCTTTGGAAGATGCGAAATATTTGGGAGAATATGAGCATCAAGCAGTAGCACTTGACAAACCTGTATCAGCTTATTATACTGCGGGATTCACTTTTTCCGGCGTAAAATACAAATCGCTGACGAAAGTGGCTGATTTCGATCAAATTAAATATACAGGACAGATAATTAATGCGGGAAATTATATGGCAGCAAACAAAGCGTTTGATAAAGAGGAAACGGGGGCTAAATGTTATGAATGCATCAATAGATGTTTAACCGCATTGGACGGCTTATTTAAAAAAATCGATAGTTCTTATGTAATAGCAAACAAATATATATCCGAAAGCGAATGCAATCACATAGCAGTGACTGATAAAGGATATGATGCAACTTGTTTAGAAACAGGTATGACAGACGGAACGCATTGTAAGATTTGCAACAAAGTTCTTTCAAAAAAGCAAGTTATTCCGGCAAAAGGTCATACGCCTGTTATTGATGAAGGTTATCCGAATACATGTACACAAGACGGTTTATCCGACGGTTCGCATTGTGCGGTTTGCAATACGGTTTTAACTGCGCAATTTCCTATTCCTGCAAAACATGATTATATCAATAGAGAATGTAGTGTATGCCATAAAATCGAGCCGTCAAATGGATTGGAATTTTCTTCATATTACTTGGCTAATTATGGACAATGTTACGGTGTCACCGGCATTGGATCGTGTAACGACGAATTGATAGTTATTCCCGATACATATAATGGTGTACCTGTTAGAATTATTGGGAAAGATGCGTTTAAGGGAAATAGCTATATAAAAAAACTGATGCTGAATAATAATATCGTTTCTATTAAAACAGGTGCGTTTAGTGGGTGTATAAACCTCACGGAAGTGAATTTGCCAAATACAATAGAAGAAGTCGGCGCATATTCGTTTTATAACTGCGGTTATTATAATAATTCAGCAAATTGGAATAACAATGTGCTATATATAAATTCTGTCCTCATAGAAGCCAAAAGAGAATTAGAAGGAGCATATACGATTGCATCAGGCACAACTTTAATATCTGAAAACGCTTTTATGTCTTGTGAAAAAATTACTACTGTAACAATGCCTAATAGCGTTTTATACGTTGGCAATAATGCTTTTATGAACTGTAACGAATTAGCATCTGTAATAATGTCAAATAACGTAATCGATATAGGCAGTCATGTGTTTGAATACTGTAAAACAAATAAGATTTATTTGCCGAAATCGTTGCGTTCGTACTATTCCGGCGATAATATAAAAACGATAGAGTATGCAGGAACAGTTTCTGAATGGAATAAGGTGCAGAAAGGCAATTATTATATGGGTGGAGTTGCAATTAATTGTTCTAATGGCACAGTATAACGGCATTCGTAAACAATTATTTTAGTATACTGAGGGAAAGAGGTTTTATTTATGGATAAAATGGTTATTGTTGCAGGATGGGGAAACTGCGGAAAGACAACTTCTACAAACTTGGTTATTTACAAGTTGATAAAGCAAGGTTATACCGCTGTTTCGTCAAGCAACGGTGATTTTTGGAATAAATTAAATGCGAGTGGCGAACGCACGACAGGCGGATTTGTCGTTTTGCAAAAAGACGGAAAGAAAATTGCGGTTATTACGTTCGGTGATATTGTGTCGGACGTCGAAATGGTTATGAAATCAATAGATTTCGAAGAGATTGACTGCCTGGTTTGCTGTTCGCGCGCCGCAAAAGGGAAGCGCGTATTCGAGTATTTCCATAGCGCTGTCGTCGGGAAAATAGATATTGATAAAGTCAAAATACTTCCTATTTACAAAAATCTAATAAGTTACCATAATAGAAACGATAAAGAGAATGAACAATTATCCCAAATAATTGTAGATTGGATTGTCTAATTGAAAAACGCACCGTGCGGTGCGTTTTTTGATGGATTTTTCGAGAGGAGATTACCAGTCCTCACGGTGATTGATTTTGACATCGTCGTAATACTCAAAGTACTTTTGTTTGTATCTTTGAGTTTCGTTGCGGTGGCGTTTGAGTTCTTCTCTCGCCGCCTTTTCGGCTTCGTTTTTCGGCTCTGCACCCTTTACTTCGTCAATAGGGGTGAGATTGTATTTCAAATAATCCATATTAATTTGTAAGTGATATTGCACTTATGGTGCAGTTATATTGTCGTATGACAGCGATATTGTTGCTTCGCAACAGTGATATTGCGACTTTGTCGCAGTTGCGGAATATTCAAATTTTCCGATTGCGCACGAAGTGCGCTTTACTAAGCAGAGAATTTGTGCTATCGGTTCAAATACGGACAAAAACTCGTGTCGCAATTTCGCCAAATTATCTGCTTGGTGATGCGTGCTGCGCACGCAAGCGGTGTAAAGCAAAAGATTATTTATTTCGGGTGTGGGCAGAGCCCACCCAAAATTATTAATTATTAATTGTTAATTATTAATTCAAACTAATGTGTTCCACGTCGTCGCGGGTGCTGCGCTTGTATATCACGATTTTGTTGCCGATTGCCGTTACGGGTTCTGCGCCCGTCTTTTGGCATACCTCGTCCAAAACGTCCTTGGTGTTTGCCTCTGCGTTGCGAAGGACGGATATTTTGACAAGTTCGTGAAGTTCGAGCGCAAGACAAATGTCCTTGACTTGGTTGTCGCCCACGCCGTTTTTGCCGATTTGGAAGATTGGATTTATCTTTTGCGCCATACTGCGAAGTTTTGCGCGTTGCGTGCTTGTTATCATTGATTACCTCGATTGTTCGATTGCGCCGTGCAATCCGTTGAAACTGTATTTTGTCACGGATATATTAGCATTTTTGACGGCACTATGCAAGCGTCACGACATTTTTCTGTCCACGTCGATGACGAAAAAGTATTTTACGGGGTCGTTTGCAAATTCTCGTTTCATAGCGTTTTTCACGTCGTCGAGAGAAAGTTCGCTGTCGTAGGGAATTACAACATCGAAAATCATATTCGTGTGCGTTTGTCCGCTGACGATGCGAAAATCGTGCAAAGAGAGCCCCTCGTCGAGATTGGCAAGCGCGTTTTGCGCGCGAAGTTTGAGTTCGGCAAGTTTCTCGTTTTTGGTGTCCACAGGGTCCATGTGTATGGTGATTCTCACATGCATTTCGTTCCAAAAGTCGTGTTCGATGTTGTCTATGACATCGTGACTCTTGGTTATTTCAACGTCTTGCGGCACTTCGACGTGCGCAACGACGAAGCAATGATTCTCGCCGTAACTGTGCACGACGAGGTCGTGAACGCCTATAACGCCGTCGTAGGAAAGTATTTTCGCCGTGATTTTGTCAACGAGTTCCTTGGGCGGCTTTTCGCCGAGAATGGGAGATATGGATTCCTTGATTAGAAGTATGCTCGACACAATGATAAACGCCGACACCGCGATACCCATTATGCCGTCCACGCTCACGTTGGGGCTGATTTTGTCGCCCGCAACGTCGATGACAATTGTTGATATTAAGACGGCGACGGTGGCGAGTACATCGTTTCTGCTGTCCGCCGCAGAGGCTTTGAGCGCGCCGCTGTTTATCGCCTTCGAGAAGTCGAGATATATGAGCATTTGCACGAGTTTCATTGCGATTGCCGCGCCCAAAACGACGTAGGTGTACACGCTTACGCTCACTGCTTCGGGCGTAATGCACTTTTCGATTGACGATTTCAAAAGCAGTATGCCGATAAAAAGCACCGTGACCGACACGAGCAGAGAGGTGACGTATTCGTACCTTGCGTGTCCGAACGGGTGGTCCTTGTCGGGCGGCGTGGCGGAAAGTTTGAATCCTACGAGCGTAACGACGCTGCTTCCCGCGTCCGACAAGTTGTTGATTGCGTCCGCAACGATGGTTATGCTGTTGCCGATGATACCGACGATAAGTTTGAACACGCAAAGCAAAGCGTTGGATATTATGCCGAACACGCCGGCTACAAGCCCGTAGCGGAAGCGCACTTTCGGATTTTTCGTATCTTGATAATCTTTTATAAACAGTTTGCGAATGAATTTCATGGTTTATATTCTCTCTCGGTTGTTATTATTAAAATATTCCCCGAAAATCTCGATGTCAAGATTTTCGGGGAATTATGTGCTTTTATATTGATTACGATGTTTTGGGGTGTGGGGTGAAACCCCACCCGAAATTATTAATTATTAATTGTTAATTATTAATTTTCTTGGTTTTAATCGGTCTGAGTTTAATTGCTTGCACTATGAAGTACACGCCGACGACAACCGCGATTGCGCCGACTATCGCCAAAAGGACGTACCAAAGATTTACGTCCACGCCGTCGCCCGATTTTGCTCTTTGCCACATATTGACAACAACGTCGTTGCGCTTTCCGAAGTCGCGCATAACGCCCAAAGTGTCGTTGATGACAGGGTAGCGACCCTCGTCGGCAAAGTATTCTTCGACATCGTATTCGCAATCTTCGAGGTATGCGCAAACGTCCTCGTCGGCTTGAAGCAACGCTTTGTCGGTTGCCGAAGTGTAGCCGATTGCAACCGAGTTGCGCACCGAACTTAACGGATTGCACATGTAGTCGATAAACATCATTGCGGCGAGTTTGTTGTTGACGGACGTGGGAATGCACCAGCCGTCGTACCAAATGTTGCTTGCGACGTCGGGGACGTAGTAGCCGAGTTGATAGGTGTCCGTTTCCTCATCGTAACCGCCTTCCTCGATTGCCCAGAGCGCGTCGCCGCTCCACGCAAAGTCGGCGTAAACGATTTCGTTTATCATATCGTCCTTGCCGAAGTCAACCTCATATCCCGATATATGTTCGCGCTGCTCGGTAAGCACTTTTTCCGCTGCCGCAACCATTTCGTCGTCGGTGCAGTTGATGAGTTCTTGCACGGAATAGGACTTATATTTTTCGGGAAGAAGGTTGTATTCGTACATATAAAAGATTGCGGCGGCGTAGGTGTCGCGCACGCTGTCCTTCATAAGGATTTTGTTTTCGAGTTTCTCGTTTTTCTGAACGTTCCAAAGCACGCCCCAGCCGTATTGTTCGAGTTCTTCGAGGCTGACGACGGACGTGTTGTAGAGTATTCCGAGCGTGCCGTACATATATGGAACCATATATTCGGTCATATTGTGGATAGCGCCGTCTTGCGATTTGACGTCGCCGAACATACTCTCGATTTTGTCCATAACTTCGGGGTCGATGTTGCCCCAACCCGACCTTAAACTGCTCATATTGTCGAGTGAAATGCCGTATTTGGTCAAATCGTCTTGAATTTCGGCTTTTATGTCGTTGTGGTTGAGAAGGCAGTTTGCGGTGAGCAATTTTTCGATTGCGTATTCGCTCGGACAAATCAAATCGACGTTTGCGTCGCCTTTGAGCACCTTTGTCATCATCGTTTCGTTGGTGTCGAAAGTGGTGTAGGTGATGGAAAGCGCGCGCCCCGTTTTTTCTTTGTAGTAGTCGGCAAATTCGTCAAGCAAAGTCTTGCCCGTTTCCTCGTCGATTTCGGTGTCGATATAGTCTTCCCAGTTGTAGATGACAAGTTTGTCACCGCCGCTTTCGCCCTTTGCGCCGTTGTTGCAGGCGGTGAGGACGGGAAGCAGAATCGCACCCAAAACGAGGACGAGCACAATCAAGGTTGCAATGCGTTTTTTCATACGTTAGCCTCCTTGTCCTTTTTCTTCTCGCGCGAGATTTTGACGAGGTTTATCGAAAGCACGCCGGCAAGAACGATTACGAATATAATCGAGAATATCGCATACCAGAAGGGTTCGAGACCTTGCACGCGCGCGTCCGAATAAATGTAGGTGGACAGGGTGTTGATACCCGTTGCCGCGCCCTTGTTGATTTGGGTGATGATGAAGTCGTCCATAGACATTATGAACGCCATAACGAATCCGCTGACGATACCGGGGGTTATGATGGGAATCATAACTTTGACGAGAGCCTTGAACGGATTTGCGCCGAGGTCGAGAGCCGCTTCGTAAATGTTGGGGTCCATAGATTCGAGTTTGGGAAGCACGCTCAAAACGACGTAGGGCGTGCAGAACGCTATGTGCGCGATGATGAGTCGCAAATATCCTTCGGGAAAGGCGAACGTGATGAAGAACACCATCATTGAAACCGCCATAACGATTTCGCTGTTGATGATGGGAAACTGGTTGACGTTTTCCACGATACGTCTTGCGCGCTTGCCGAGATTGAAGATGCCGATTGAGGCGAACGTACCCATAATCGTCGCAATGACGGAGGATATGCTCGCGATGATAAACGTGTTTGCAATCGCGCTCCAAAGGTCGGGCGATTTGTCCGATTTGAATATCGAAACGTACGCCTCGAAACTGAATCCGTTGTCGAAATTGAAGTTGGAACTGTTGGAAAACGAGTACACGATGAGAAGGACTATCGGCGCGTACAGTATTGCGAGAATAATCAAAAGATAGAACTTTTCAAAAAAGCCTATAATCTTTTCTTTTACCATAGCGACCTCCTCACAGCGTTGCTGTTGCGATTGAATTTGTTCATAACAAAGTTGGATATAAGCACGAACACGAGCATGACGAGGCTCATTATCGAACCCACGCCGTACATACCTTGCTCGAAACTCAGTTGTATCGAATCGCCGAAAAGGAATATCTTTCCGTTCGAGAGCAGTTGCGAGATTGCGTACGTCGAAATCGTGGGGATAAACACCATCGTGATTCCGCTGAATATGCCGCTCATAGAGAGGGGAAGCGTGGTTTTCAAAAATACGGTCGCCTTGTCCGCGCCCAAGTCCTGCGCTGCTTCGATATAACTCTTGTCAATGCCCGAAATGGTGGTGTGCAAGGGAAGTATCATAAACGGCAGATAGTTGTACACCATGCCGAAAAGCACCGTGCCCATCCCCAGTTCCACGCCGAGCGCGATGAAGATAGCCTTCGTCGCGAGCGTGCGGATAAGGAAGTTTACGCCCATAGGAATGACGTACAAAAGCACGAGTATGCGTCCGCTGGGCATCTTCGAGAGGAAGTAGGCGACGGGATAGCCTATCACGAGGCACAATGCCGTCGTTATTACGCCCACGAGCAGTGAATTGCCAAGCACCACGAGGCTCGATTTGGACGTAAAGAACGTCTTGAAATTTTCAAGAGTCAGATTGTTGTCGCTGTCGAGAAACGCGTTTACGAGGATAAGCACGAGCGGCGTCACCACAAACAGCAACAGGAAAAGGATGTAGGGAATCGAAAACACCTTTTTCGTCAATCTGAACTTTTTGCGAGAGGTGTTTTTCACTCTTTATCCTCCTTCTCGTCGCTCGATTGCTCGGCTTCGATTATGATTTCCTCGACCGCGTCGAATTTTTCGGGTTCGGTGAGGCGCGCCTGCTCGATTGCTTCTTGTTCCTCTTTGGTGAGGGTTTCGTCCTTGACGACGGTTTCAACGACCTTTTCTTCCTCGTCGCGTTGCTCGATGACGATCTTTTCGGGGGCAATCTTGATGCCTACGCGGTCGCCTTTGAGCCAATCGTCGTCGGTGTCCGCAAAGAAGATGTAGTGATCGTCAGTCGAGAGTATGGCTTGATAGTAACTGCCCTTGTATATGGACGAAAGCACGGTCGCGCCGATTTGTCCGTCTTCCTCGTCGTCGGTGATTTCCACGTCGTCGAAGTCAACAAGCACTTTGACGGGCGTTTCGACGGGGAGGTCGGTTTTGCACTCGAAGTCCGTTCCGCAAATCTCGACGAGATTTTCGCCCGTGATGTAGGTGTCGATTTCGTTGATAATGCGGGTTTTGTGCATGATGTGAAGGTCAAACGGCTTGATGTAGATTCCCACCGTTTCGCCCACGTCGTAAGTGTCGGTGTCGTGCGCCACGATTTCGTTGCCGTTGGCAAGCAGGGTGATTTGATAATGGTCGCCCTTGAACACGGACGAGATAACCTCTGCCGTGAGGATGGTGCGCTTGTCGTCGACCTTTTTGATTTTTACGTCCTCGGGACGAATGATAACGTCGATGGGTTCGTTGTGTTTGAATCCTTTGTCAACGCACTCGAAAACGGTGTCGCAGAACTCGACCTTGCAGTCTTCGAGCATAGTTCCCGAAAGAATTGTGCTTTCGCCGATAAAGTCCGCGACGAACGCGTTTGCAGGCTCGTCGTACACCTTTTCGGGGGAAGCGATTTGCTGAATCTCGCCAAGACGCATAACCACGATTTTGTCGGACATCGTGAGCGCTTCTTCCTGATCGTGCGTAACGTATATGAAGGTTATGCCCAATCTTTTGTGCATATCCATAAGTTCGAGTTGCATATCCTTGCGCATTTTGAGGTCGAGTGCGCCCAAAGGTTCGTCGAGGAGCAACACTTCGGGTTCGTTGACGAGCGCGCGTGCGATTGCGACGCGTTGTTGTTGTCCGCCGCTGAGCGAGGATACGTTTCTGTGTCCGTAGTCTTCGAGGTCAACCATTTTGAGAGCGTTGTTCACTTTCTCTTTGATTTCCGCTTTGGTGTACTTTCTGAAAAGTTGGATTGTTTCGCCTTTTTTGTTAGTCTTTGTGCCGTTGGGAATGACTTTGAGTTTAAGTCCGAACGCGATGTTGTTAAAGACGTTCAAATGCGGGAAAAGCGCGTATTTTTGGAATACGGTATTTACGGGGCGAAGGTGGGGCGGTGTGTCCGTGATGTCTTTGCCGTTGAAAATGATTTTTCCGCTCGTGGGCATTTCAAAGCCGGCAATCATACGCAGGGTCGTAGTTTTGCCGCAGCCGCTCGGACCGAGCAAAGTGACAAATTCGCCGCGCTTGATTGTAAGGCTGGCGTTTTTGACCACTTGTTTTCCGTCGTACTCTTTGTAGACGTTGCGAAGTTCGATGATGTTGTCAACAGGTGTTTTGTTTGTCATAGGTAGACCCCTTGTAATTGCACCTACGGTGCAGTTATATTGCGGCGTTGCCGCAGTGATATCGTTGCTTTCGCAACGGTGAAATTCTCGCTTTGCGAGAGTGAAATCCTCACTACGTTCGGGTGAAATCCACGCTGTGCGTGGGTTGAGGAAGATTTGAAATCAATTCTTCCGTTTGTCATTGCGAGGAGCAACATCGTTGCGACGTGTAGGTCATGGCGAAGCCGCATTACGCTGCGCTGGATTCTCACGGTCACTTTGTTCCCTCAGAATGACGCATGGAAGATTCAAATCTTCCGCTCAACTGCGTGCGAAGCACGCTCTCACCAAACAGATAATCTTGCGAAACTGCGGCTTGATTATTTGTCTGTCTTGTTTCGTTTGTGCGATATCCTTGCAGTGCGAGGGTTGCGGTATATTCAAATAATCCTCAACCCAAACGAAGTTTGGATATCATCGTGCCAAACGGCACGATATCATCACGAAGTGATATCATCGCCAAAGGCGATATCATTTTATTAAAATGTCGGCGGGGAAGCAACCCACAATATGACCGCTTTTTCGTTCGTGCGATTTTCAAGACGGTGCGGCTTGGAGGAAGTGAAGTAAAACACTTCGCCCTTTTTCACGCAGTACGCCGCCTGCCCGATGTGAAGCCATATTCTGCCCGATATGACGTAGCCGAACTCCTCGCCCTCGTGAGGCACGTCTTCTTCGAGATTCGTGTGCGGCTCTATGGTCACTCGTATAGGCTCCATCTCGTTCTTCTGCGCATTGGGGACAAGCCACTCTATTTTGTGCGTGTCCGCAACCTTTTCGATAAACTCCGCTTCGGTGAAAACGACCTTTTCTTCCTTTTCGTCCTTGAAGAAGTCCGCAAACGTCGTACCGAGTGCGTTGAGGATATCCTCCAAAGTTGTGATAGAAGGGGAAGTGAGTTCGTTTTCCAGTTGCGAAATATAACCCTTGGTCAATTCGCACCTGTCGGCGAGTTCCTCTTGCGTGAGGTTGTTTTGAAGCCTCAGTCTTTTGATTTTCGTGCCAAGTTCCATAAGTTCCCTCAAAAGCGAAAACGGTACACGAAGCGTGCGTTCCGTTTAGGCTGACTAAACTTTCGGCTTAGTTTAGGCAAAATCGACCGCAAGTTTAGCAAGTTTTGCATTTTTTAACAAAAAGTTTAGCAAAACTAAACTTGTTTGTCAAAATCGATTATATAGATTATAAAAGGCGATGTCAATTATTTTGATATAGTTTTTCGACAAATTTTTCTCCGTTTTGTTTTCAAAAACAAAATGTGAAAAATGTTTCATATTTCTTGACAATGCGCGCGCATATATATAGAATATTAGTGCAACAAACAAGTGAGGTATTTATGAACGAATACTTGAAAGAAACCGAAATGCTCGATTTTTACGACCCTCGAATCAAAACGCTCGTCAAGCAAAGAGGGTGGAATCACCTCGACGAAAAAGAAAAAATCGCCGAGATATACAATTTCGTCAAGGACGAAATACTTTTCGGCTACAACGTCGGCGATTACGTCTCGGCATCCAAAGTGCTTGCAGACGGCTACGGACAGTGCAACACCAAAGGCACGTTGTTTATGGCTCTTTTGCGCGCTTGCGGCGTAGAGTGCAGGATACATTGTTTTTACATAGACAAGATTTTGCAAAAGGGCGCGATGACGGGATTCGTGTACAAAAGCGCGCCACGCGACATTCTTCACAGTTGGGTGGAAGTCAAGTGTGGCGGCAAATGGTACAATCTCGAAGGATTTATTCTCGACAAAGCCTATCTTCAAGGTCTCAAAAAGGCGCACAAGGCAAACGCGGACGGCTCGTTCGTGGGCTACGGCGTAGCGGTCAAGGATTTTGACAATCCCACGCTCTATTTCGACTCGTGCGATACCTACGTTCAGAGCGAAGGCATAACGGCGGATTTGGGGGTTTATCCCGACCCCGATTCTATGCTCGAAGAACACAGTCAAAAGGTGAGCGGCTTGAAGAAACTTGCTTTCGAAACGGTGGGGAGGTCGAGTATGAACTCGAACGTCGCAAAAATCCGCGCGCTCGCAACACTTTGAATGGGATATTCAATCAGAAAAGGGAAATATGAAAAACAAAGATTTGCAATTTGACAGAAATTGCCACGTTTTGTACTCGAAAGTGTGCGAAAAAGAGATAAAAAGGGCAATAAAATCGCACTATCCGCAAAACGCCGACGAGGTTTGGACAAAAGTTCAACTCAAATACGTCGAATTGCTCAAAAACTGGCGCACGGATTTGGGCGGCAAAAAGAATTTTCACAACGGCAAAGGCGGCACTTACGACTGCATTGCCATTATGTGCTACTACGTCGTGTGCAAAGAGGTTGTGACGTTTAGAGAAATCGAGGAAATAGAGGAAAATCTTATTCTTCCCACCTTTTCAAAACTCAAATTCGTAAACGCAAACAAGCCGTTTGTCAAAAAGTTGCTGTACAAGTCGTTTACGACGGCAAAGTCGGCGTGCGACAAGTGGCAGGATTACAAGATGTCCGTCGCGCCGCTCGAAGACGGAAAGCCGATATATTACGAGTTTACGGCGTGTCCCGCGGCGGAGTTTGCAAAGCAGTACGGACTCGAAGAAATTATGCCCGCGCTTTGCAACGTCGATTATAAGTCGATGGAACTTCTGCACGCAAAACTCATACGCAAAGGCACTTGCGTTGACGGCGACAAATGCGACTATACCATATGCGGCGACAAGGACGAGTACGTCAAGCAATACCCCGAATACGTTGACGAAAAAGGGTTCAGAAGAAACAAGTGAGCCGTTTAAAATGAAACTCACGCGAACGCAAGGCTCGTATAGAGGAAATTCACATAAGAAACGATATGAGAGAACACTGCTCTTAAAGAGCGCAAACTCATATAAATTGCGAGGCGAAATATGTTGTTTGAAACAATTGGTGACAATCAAAATCCCGCCGTGTTGTTTTTCCACGCAATGGGTGTAACGGGAAACAGCAGCGAGAGGGTGGCAGAAGTCTTGAAAGACGAATATTTTTGCATAATGCCGACCTCTACGGTCTATTGCAAAGGACAAAAGTATGCGTCAAAGGACGACGAGATACGCCAAATCGAAGAGTTTTTGAAAGAGCAAAACATACGCAAACTAGCTCTCGTCGTGGCTTCGTCCATAGGCGCAGACCTTGCGATTGCGTTTATGTCGCAAACGAAAATCGAAGTCGAACACGCATTTTTCGACGGCGGTCAGTTTGCAAAAATCAACAAAGCGACAAGGCGATTTATGACACCGTTTTTGTATGCGGCGATAAAGAGTTTGTACCTATCGAAAGGCAAAACTCTCGGCAAAATTATGTGGTGCGCCGACGACGAGATAAAGCCGTATTTTATCGAGGCAGGCAAGAATCTGACGTACGGCAATATCCGCAGACAAATGTCCGACAGTTTGCGAAACGAGCCGTTTTTGCCCCTTTCGGAAGATATGCAAAAACGCACCTATTTCGAGTTTGGCGACAAGGAAGAACACTTCAAATATCGCGGCGACGTTATGGCAACCTACAAGTGCGCAAACTTCCCGATATTTGCAGGACACAACCATATGCAGTATCAAATCAAAGACCCGAAAGGCTATGGCGAGATGCTGAAACAAATCGCAAAATACGGCGCTTTGCCGAAGTTGCCGTTTTTGAAACAAAATTAGCAAAACGATGTTTTTGCAATCAAAATCGCAATATAAAAGTGCGATTCGTGCAAAAACGACGATATATAAATCGAAACATAGAGGCAGAAATATGAAGTATCATATTCAAAAAAACACCGTGCAGGAAACGCTCGTCATACCCCTTTATGCAAGGAAGAAATGCTCGGAACTGTTCCCGAATCTGTTTTGTGACGAAACTGCGATAAGGCTTATAGATCAAATCGACTACGACTTTTCGCTGCTCGAAAAGAAGTCGAAAAGCATGATGCAGCAGTTCGGTTTTTTGGAAGTCGCAATGCGTCAAAACGATCTTGCGTGGGAAGTCAAAGACTATCTCAAAACGCACCCGAAAGCGGCGGTCGTCAATCTCGGTTGCGGACTGGACGACACAGCAAGAGCGTGCGACAACGGCGAGTGCAAGATATACAATCTCGACTTTGCGCCCGTCATCGAGGTGAGGAACAATCTCTTGCCGGCAGGCGATAGGGAACGAAACGTTGCGTGCGATTTGAACGACTATTCGTGGTTTGACGAAATCGACGATTCAAACGGAGTTGTGTTTTTTGCCGCAGGCGTGTTTTACTATTTCGTACAAGAACAGGCCGAGTCGCTTTTCGCCGCAATGGCAAAAAGATTCAAGGGCGGCAAACTCGTCTTTGACGCAGCAAGCGCAAAAGCGGTGAAACTTATGCTCAAAACGTGGATAAAGGACGCAAAAATAAAGGATGTCGGCGCGTATTTTTCCGTGTCCGCCGCAAAGAAAGAATTGTCGCCCTTGGGCAATATGAGCGTTTCGAGCAGAGGATATATGCTCGGCTATCAAAGCCTTGACGATCCGTCCGTCAAAAAGTTCTACAAACTTTTGGCAAAGATCGGCGACGAAAAAATGAAAATGCAAATCGTAAGAATGGATTTTTCGAAGTGAACCGATGAAAGAGAAGTTGTGAAAAATCCTCGCAGAACAGTGCGAGGATTTTTGAGTTTTTAGCCTTGTTTTTTAAGTTTAGAGTGCGTTTTTAGCGTTGCTCTTTCTTTGCGAAAGCGAAATTCTTCGCTACAAATCGAAACATTGCTTTTAGAATAATAAACGTTGCGCAATTAGCCTGCCGTGCCTGCGACCGCTATATCCGTGAACTTGACCGCATAAGGTCCTTCATAGTTTGCGGACGAGAATCTTTCAATCGAGAACGTCATATTCTGTTGCGCTTCGATGAGGTTGCCGTTTATCGAGCCGCCCGTAACAGGGGTGACTTTGCCGTCCTCGATGAGGTAGGCAAGACGGATTTCGCCGCCGAAGTGACCCGAGAATGCGTCCATTTGGAAGTCGGAAAACGCAACCGCCCAAAGGCAAGGCTTTTTCTTCATATCCTCGAAGGATACGCTGCCGAGATTGTCGCATTTTGCTTTTTCGTATGCGCCTGTGGGCTTTATTCCGAGATAGCGGCAGAAGGGAGTGCTTCCGTGTATTGCCGAAAGTTTGCCGTCTTTCACGACCGTGAGGTCTTGCATTTTTATGCCGTCGCCGCTGAAAGGTCTCGTTGCAACCATAGTGAGGTCGAGAGCGTCGCCCTTGACGTCGCCTTGCACGCCGTCGCCCGTTTTCCATGAGGAATAACCGGGATAAATCATATCCGCCGTCGATTTTTCTTCGTAGTAGGACAGCACTTCGGCAAGGTTTTTGCCGCTCAGAATCACGTCGTATTTGCCGCTTTTGAGCACTCTTTGCGCCAAAGCCCTGTCGTAGACGAAGTCGAGATATTCCTTTACGCCCTTTTTGAGTGCGTCGGTGTTTACGTCGTCGTACTCGAATTGATTGATGAGTTCAACGTCTTCGGGGCTCTTGCATTGCACGACGTAATCGCCTTTGCAAACCGCGTCGGTGAAAGAAACGTCCGTGCCTTCCGACGTCATAATGCGAGTGAAGGTCTTGTGACAGAACACTTCCGTCGAATTGATGTATGCGTGCTTGTTGGTGTCTTGCGAGAACACTGCCGCCGCCATTTTACCCGCGCTTTCGGCAAGCGGCGCGGTTGCGAGTTCGTTGTGCTTGTAAATCGTGTCGGACACGACTTTTTCGGGCGGTGCGAAATAAGGATTCATCGCAAATTGTGCGGCGTAGTACGCGCCCTCGATTGCGCCTTTCACCTCGTCAAACGTCATGGAAGCGATTATGTTCGCGTTGGTGTTGCCGACAAGTTTCTTGCCGTCCTTTTCGCCCTCTCTGTACACCGTGACGGTGCATTTATGGGTGTCTTTTATACGTCTTGTGTCAAGAGAATGCTTGACGAAAAACAGTTCCGCCGATTCCTCTTTGACCTCGTTGATACGCCAACGAGTTATGTTAAGTTCGGATAATGCCTTTTTGATGTTGTCTATCATAACGTCACCTCTCAACCAAGTCTAATGCGGGCTTTCATATACGGACCGCCGTCGGACACTTTGACCCATTCCTTGTAACCCTTGCCGCAGAATCCGCTTCCGCAGGTCACGAGGCTCGAACTCATCATACTCACCGATTTGAGAAGGTCGGGAACATAGCCCGTAAGCACGATGGGGGAGAACACTTTGCCCGTGAGTTTGCCGTCTTTGATCTCTCTTGCTCTCGTAACCATACATTGAATACCCCAGTTTTTCGGGTCTTCCATACCGCTCGACGGCGATTCGAGCAAGAATCCGTATTTGACGGAAGCAATCATATCTTCGGGAGTAACGCCCTCTTTTGCGCCCTCGAAATATGTGTTTGTCATACGCGTGTACACTTTGCGCTCGTAACTTTCGCGTCTGCCGTTGCCCGTCGGTTTTACGCCGAGTCTGCTTGCCGACAGCGCGTCGCACATGCCGCGTTTCAAGAATCCGTTCGAGATAACGACGGTGTCGCCCGTGAGCGTGCCTTCGTCGTCGAACCAGCAAGTCGCCGTATCGTCAACCGCATTGCCGTCGTGCATGGTCACGAGGTCGCTTGCAACTCTTTGGTCGATAAAACTCGAAGCCAACGCTCTGTCTTTGACGAACATATCCATTTCCACGCCGTGTCCGAATGCCTCGTGAACGATCATACCCGTCGTGTCGGGATCGCAAATGCATTCGTATTCGCCCGGGATCATCGGCTCGCTTTTTAGAAGTTCGACCGCCTCGTTTGCAACTTGCACTGCGTATCCTTCCATTTTGTCGAGAAGTTCCGCGCCGCCGAGGGTAGAGAAGCCCTTGTATGCGTCCTTGACTTCCTCGCCTCTTGCCGCCATTGCCATAATCGCGCCGTTCGTCCACATAACGGTTTGGTCGAGGTCGCGATGAGCGGAGATAAACACCTTTCTGAACGCTCTGTACGAAACCGTCGCGATTGCGTCCAAAACGCCCTCGACGCTCAACGCCTTGTTGCGTATTTGTTCCAGTCTTGCCAAAATCGCTTCGTCGCCCATTTCTTTGGGATGAATCTCAAACGCACTCACCTTTTTCAAGGTTGCGGGTTCGTCTTCGGGAATGGGGGTGGGAAGCGGCAGGATACCGTCGGGAATATTCTTCGTTTCAAGCGTAATGCGCTCGCGCATTTCTTTGAGTATTTGCGGTATTTTTTCTTCGGAAAATTCATTGAAAGAATACTCGGCGCAACCCGTCTTATCAAACACTCTCACCACAAAGCCCGAGCCACCGCCCAAGCCTTGACTGTTTATTCTTTTGCCCGTGCGGCTTATTCGCCAGCCGCGATTTTCGTCCTCGACCGCAAGCACGGAAGCATAGGCGTACTCTTTTAGAAGTTCTTGCACCAAATGCTTGATTGCAGGCTTGAGTTTATCGAGTTTTTCAAACATAATCACATCTCCTTCATAGAAGTAGGCAACGCAGTGACCCTATTGTCCGCCGCGTCGCCCGACATATCTATCCATTTACTGTACAATATTATCCGTCCAAACGGTAGATTTGTCAAGTTGTGAGTCGTATCGCTTGCAACTTTTAGAGAAACAAATCGGACAAAAACAGATGAGATATTTTCAAAACGGAGTTGATTTTTGCATAATATGTGATATAATCGTAACACCAAGGCGGTTTTGATTGTCCGCTTTCGGGGGTGTTCTGGATTCGACATTCGGTCTGATGCGGGATAAGCACGTCGTAGGCTCGGCTACGTTAAAACGGAACGTTAAAATTAAACGCAAAAAACAATCAAAAGAGCTCCAATATGGAGTTCGCTCTTGCTGCATAATTTAAGTCGGCACGTCGACACGGGGTTTTCTGTTCCCTCGTCAATCGGCGTCAGAAAAACAGACAACGCAATCTGATTTCTCGGTAAGGTTGTTGTCATTACGAGATTATCGAGGTAAGGTTTGTAGGTGAACCGATCTTAGAAAAATTTTAATCACCAACTAAACGTGTAGAAAGTGCCGAGTACGGTCGGGTGGACCGGGGTTCAAATCCCCGCACTTCCACCAG
>CAVBBF010000028.1:0-23816 GCA_963593735.1 Phascolarctobacterium succinatutens | reverse complement strand
CGTGACGAAAGTTCGGCGCTCATAGGCTCGCCGCCTTGCGGCTCGTGTTCCGTCTGCGAATTGACACATTCCGTGTATAAGTACGCCCTGAATGAGTTTTGTAATTCGCTTGCGCTTTATTTTGCTAATACCCTTACATAGCTTTTGAGACCCGCGGGTTTTTCTTGCGAAATCGACCACTTTTCACGCGCAAGATCATCGTCGACAAAGAAGTATATGCGCTTATCTTTCCACGCGTTTTCGAGTTGACGATTCATAATTCCGCTTTCAAACACCATATCGAACACGTCTTTATGCGCGCCGACGTACACCGTGTCGCACTTATGCTCGATGATGAAGTCCACAAGGTCGTCGCGGAGCATAAACGCAAGTTGCGCGTCGCTGATGACAAAACCGCCGGCGCAGTCCTTGCACGGTTGGAGCATAAATTCGTCAAGCGGTAAGCGCGTCTTTTTTCTTGTGAGCTCGACAAGTCCGAGCGATGTGAAGCCGACGGTCGAGGTTTTCATTCTGTCGCGCTTCAACGCCTCTTTGAGGGTTTCCAAAACGCGCTGACGATGTTCATCCGATGTCATATCGATAAAGTCGATAACGACGATTCCGCTTATATTTCGTATGCGCAGTTGCAAAGCGATACATTCCGCCGCCGCGAGATTTGTTTTGAAAACCGTATCTTCGAGGTGGCTCGTACCCACAAATCTACCTGTGTTTACGTCGATGACGGTCAACGCTTCGGTCTTGTCGATGACAAGATACGCGCCGTTTGACATAACGACTTTTCTGTCGCAAAGGTGGTTGATTTGCTCCGAAACGCCATAGCGTTTCATTATGTTGCGCTCGCCTTCGTAAAGCAGCACGGGTTTTCCGATATTGCCGTCGAGTTTTTGTTGGATCTGTTTGTCGTTCACCACCACTTCATCAACGTCCTCGTGCATAGTTTCGCGCATAGCGCGCTCAAACAAACTCGCTTCTTCAAAGACCAATGTCGATTCCTTTGCGTTTGCAAAGTCTTTGCGAATTTGTTCCCACCGCTCTTTGAGGGTTTCCATTTCGCTTGCCAAATCCTCGTCGCTCGCCTTTTTTGCGGCGGTGCGGATGATAAACCCCATACCCTCGGGGCATATCGACGAAACGAATTGTTCGAGATAGTCGCGCCTTTTGCCGTCCTCGATTTTTCTTGACACTCCCACGAACGTCGAAAGAGGAATCAACACGAGGAAGTATCCCGGGATCGTCACGTCCGTCGTGAGTCTTGCGCCCTTTTGACCGAAAGGTTCTTTGACCGCTTGGCACATAATCACGTCGCCCTGCGACACGTTGAACAACTTGCCTTTGGGCATATTGCCGCCCTCAAGCCCTCTGCTGTCAACGAGCGAATCGCCTGTGTACAAAAATCCGTTGCGTTCCTCGCCGATATTGACGAAAGCCGCCTGCATACCGCATATGACGTTTTCGACCTTGCCCTTGTAGATGTTGCCTACGATACCTCTGAACTGTGCGCGCTCGACGGAAAAGTCCTCTAATTTTCCGTTTTCGACTATAGCCGCGCGCGTACAATACGGCGTGTAGTCGAGGATGAGTTGTTTCATTGCTATATATTCCTAAAAAATGTGATCTTTTTAGAGCGCAAAAACGCAAAAACGAACTAAGCCCGATTAGGGCAAGTCCGTTTCTTATTTTTGCAAATATTCGTCTACGTCGACGAGTTTGCCGTCAACGTCAACGTATTGCGCGATTTTTTCTATATCGCAAAGTTTCAAATCCGAGCCGAGCAAGGAATTGAGTTTATCGAGAATTCTGTCGGGGCGAAGATTGACGCTTCCCGACGCAAGACGAGCGACAAACTTACCGTCCTTTTCAAAGAACGAATATATCTTGTCCGCAACGTTTTCGGTGACAATTTCGCCTTTCTTTTGATAACTTATCTCGAATTTGCCGTCAACGTCGATAGGTTTGTACGGCGTATCGAACGCAAAGTCTGCGCACACGACTTTCGCTTGCAAGTTCGGATTCTTTTCGGACGTGAAAACCTTGCTTGCTTTAAGGTCGTCGGGCACTGCTCCGTTGAATTTTTCAAACACTTCTTCCTTTTGCATATCGCAATCGAGCGTAAGATATTCCGCCCTTGACGAAACGCCCAGAGAAAGCGGCGGCGAAAAGTACATCAAGGGGTGCGGATTGAACCCTTGTGAGTAGTTCACCACAATTCTACCCCTGCGGATAATTCTGTCCATATGCCTCAAAAGGTCGATGTGGGATATGAAGCATATACTGCCCGTTTTTTGGTATTTAAGCACAATCATATCGTACACCTACCCAGTCTGTTCGCACCGCAACCGTTGCAGCCTTCGCGGCAGTTTTTGGTTGTCACCGCCTGATATGCGAGTTCGCGCTGTTTGAGCAAATACGATTTGCTTACACCCGAATCTATAAATTCCCACGGCAAAGTTTTCTCGAGCGGAATCGCGCCGTAGTAATCTTCCATTTTGAGACCGCAATCGGCAAACGCTTTTTGCCAAACGTCCCACTTGAAATGCTCGCTCCAACCGTCGAATTTCGCGCCGAGTTCGTAGGCGCGTTCGATGACGTAGGATTGTTTTTTGTCGCCTCTTGCCAATGCCGCTTCGAGTACGGACGTTTCCGCGCCGTGCCACGAGAAAGTAACGCCCTTTATCTCGCGCAAAAGTCCTCTGAGATAGTTTTGTTTGCGCTTCATCTCGTCCATAGAGATTTGCGCTTCCCATTGGAAAGGCGTGCAGGGCTTTGGAATAAACACCGCACAACTTACGGATATACTCAAACCTCTTTTCGAACGTTTTTGCCAGTACAGTTGTTTAAGACGCTTGCAAATTTGAGCAATGCCTTGAATGTCCTCGTCGGTTTCGGTGGGAAGCCCCATCATAAAATAGAGTTTTATGCTGTCGTACCCTGCCTCGAACGCAACGGAAATCTTGTCTATCTCCTCTTCGGTGACGTTCTTATTGATGACATTACGCAGCCTTTGCGTGCCTGCTTCGGGCGCAAAGGTGAGCGAACTCCTTCTCGAATTGTTTGCCATATCGGGCTTGAAACTGCTTATTCTTAAACTCGGAAGCGCGAGATTTATGCGCTTTTGTTTGCAGTATTCGCCAAGTTCGTTTTCGAGTTCTTCGAGCCCCGTATAGTCGCTCGTAGACAGCGAACAAAGGGATATTTCGTTAAAGCCGGTGCTGTCCACCATCTCTTTTGCGATTTGCGCGCAACGTTTTGCGCTGCGCTCTCTTATGGGACGATACCAAAATCCCGCCTGACAGAATCTGCAACCGCTTGCGCAACCGCGATAAAGTTCGAGCGTGGCTCTGTCGTGAACCGCCTCTATGTTGGCAACGAGCGGACGAGTGGGATATTCGGCGTTTTCAAAGTCTTGCACGACGGCTTTTACAACCTTTTCGCCGTCTTTATGCAACGACGGAACGTACGCGCCTTCCATGCCCTTGACCTTTTCGAGAATTTCCGCTTTGGAAAGCCCTTGTTCTCTGCCATCGGTGACGACTTTGAGTATCGCGATATCGGCGTTTTCGCCCTCGCCTACGAGAATTATGTCGAAAAAGTCCGCAAACGGCTCGGGATTGACCGAGCAAGGTCCGCCTGCGAGCAAAATAGGATAGGAATCGTCACGGTCTTTGGCTCTGAACGGAATCTGCGCCAAATCCAGCATATACAAAACGTTGGTGTACAAAAGTTCGAATCCCACCGAAAAACCTACGACGGTAAAATCTTTGAGCGGCTTTTTTGTTTCGAGCGATAAAAGCGGAATGTTGTTTTCTTTAAGTTTTTGCGCAAAATCGGGCGCAGGCGCATAGCAACGTTCTGCAACGTAACCGTCGGTTTTGTTGACGATGTCGTACAAAATCGCCACGCCGAGATTACTCATACCGATTTCGTAAAGTTCGGGAAAACAAAAGACCATATCCCCCTTGCGTTCTTTGTTCATATCGGGGATATTCCACTCGCCGCCCGCATATCTTGCAGGCTTTTCCACTTCGCCGAGCAAAGCGAAATATTTTTGTTTGTAATCTTGATTTTGCATCGCCGTATCGTAGTTGTTTTTATTAAGACTCAAATAATGCTCTTAATATTTTTTTGGGGCGTGGGGCAACGCCCCGCCCGAAATTATTAATTATTCATTATTAATTATTAATTCATGCACAAAGCAGAAGCTCCGATTATCCCTGCGTCGTTTTTGAGAGTTGCCGCAACCACCTTGACTTTGGGCGTATATTCCGCGCCGTACTTGTTTCTCGAAACGTATCTTTGCAAAGGCTTGATGATGTTGTCGCCTTGATTCGAGATTCCTCCGCCGATGATTATGACTTCGGGCGCAAAGATGTTGGCGTAGTTGACAAGACCTATACCGACGTACTTGATGTAGCGTTTGACAACCGCAATCGCCACTTTATCTCCCTCTTTTGCGCAGTCAAACACGATTTTGCCGCTGTTGCCGTTTTCCTCGACCTCTTTTGCAAGCAAACTGTCGGGGTGCTTTTCGCAAGCGGATTGAATCTGATTCATAAGCGCGGTTGCCGAAGCGTACGCCTCGAAACAACCTTTCTTTCCGCAGCCGCAAGTCGCGCCGCCGAGATTGATTGTTATATGTCCGCCTTCCGCACCTGCCGAGCGATTGCCAGTAATAAGTCTGCCGTCGGCAACTATGCCTGTGCCTACACCCGTGCCGAGCGTAACCATAACGGAATTTTTTGCGCCCTCGCCCGCGCCGAAAAGCGTTTCGCCGAGTGCGGCGCAGTTTGCGTCGTTTGAAAGTTTTACGTTTTTAATCTGCGTTTTTTCGGCAATCATTTTCGCCATCGGGGTGTTGCGGAAATTGATGTTGCACGAATAGCGCACGATGCCTTTTTCGTCGTAAATAGACCCCGGGCAACCTATGCCGATGCCCTCAATTTCGTCTTTGCAATCTTTCGTCAAATCTTCGATGAGATTTGCAATGTCCTGCACGATGAGATAATCCTCTTTTCCTGGGGACGTAACGACGACTTTTCTTGCAAGGATATTGCCCTTTTCGTCGACGATACCGCCCTTTATGGTCATACCGCCGATGTCAATGCCAACGTATTTCATAAAAACGCCTCTAAAAGTTTATTATATGTATTTTATTATATGCTAAATTAAAAGTCAAGAAGTGTAAAGCGTGAACTTACAGCGCGAATTTTTGCTAAAACTAGTTCGGGGCGTACTTATTAACGGTATGTGCAATTTTGAAAACGGAACGCGAGCCGCAAGGCGGCGAGAAAGCGAACGCCGAGCTTTCGTCACGCACAAGCCCATTTGCTCCAACCGCAACAAGTTGCAGTTGTTCGCCTTTGTGCTTTGCGTTCCTCGTCCCACACGCCAAAAACTGCGCTTTCATCATATAACTCGAACACAAGTTCGCTTGTTTTTGACGTGCGGGAACCCTTGTGCGTGTAGTACAAGCGACTGCGCCGTTTGGGTGCGTAGCTGACGCACAAAGCGCAGTGGCACGGCTTTCAGCCGATTTGTATTGCCAACAGCCCGTCTGCCGTTCGTTGCGCGCAACGAACTAGCGATTGCTACGAAGTCAATCGCGTCAGTGTTGCCCCACGCGGAGCGGACGCCGTGGGTTCCCTCAAAGTATGCAGAGGGGGAACGGCGGTATGGGCGCGACGCGTTAAACAACACATTCAGTGAATGTGTTGTAGCCAAAGCGAACGAGGCGGATTGCCTTGCAAACGCCGAAGTCCAAACACGTGAGGAAGGGGGAAATTGTAATTAAAGTACACGCCGTACACTCGTATAGAGGATTAACAAAAATTTAAATATTTCTCTTGAAAAAATTATCAAAAATTTGTGCAGAATATATTGACATTGCAAAATTTGGTGCTATAATTAGCAATCGAAGACAAGGAGTGCTAACAGTCAAGCAAAAAGATTGCCAAAGGTCGCAAGCAAAACGGCGAGTGGAGGCAACAAAAGCGTTTGACGGCGGCACGACACGGAACATATTTCAAAGGAGGTATGAACTATGGACACCAACAAATTTACGAAAAAAGCGCTTGACGCTATAAATGCCGCGCAAAACATTGCGCTTGAAAGACATCATCAACAACTTTGCAAGGAGCATGTCGCATACGCTCTGCTCAACGACGAAGAAGGTTTGATACCCAAACTCGTCACCAAATGCGGCGCGGACGCACCGCAACTTTTGAGAGAAATCGATAGGATTCTTTCTCAAATGCCGTCGGTCACGGGCAACGGCGCGGGCGAAGTGTACTTGTCGCAGGACTGCTCGCTTATGCTCTCGCAAGCCGAGAAAGACGCAAAGAAACAAGGCGACGACTTCGTGAGCGTCGAACATATATTCGCGGCGATTCTCGACAATCCCACCCCTGCCCTCAAAGCGGTGTTTGCAAAGTGCAAACTCAACAAAAAGGACTTTATGAACGCGCTTTCGCAAGTTAAAACCTCGAAAGTGACGAGCGACAGCCCTGAGGGCACTTACGACGTACTCAACAAATACGGTCACGATATGGTCGAAAGAGCCGCTCGCGGACAACTCGACCCCGTCATCGGTCGTGACGACGAGATAAGAAACGTAATCCGTATTCTTTCGAGAAAAACCAAGAACAACCCCGTTCTCATCGGTGAAGCGGGCGTTGGTAAGACGGCAATCGCGGAAGGACTTGCGCAACGTATCGTCAGAGGCGACGTTCCCGAAGGACTCAAAGACAAACACATCTTTGCGCTCGATATGGGCGCGCTTATCGCCGGCGCAAAATACAGAGGCGAATTTGAGGAAAGACTCAAAGCCGTCCTCACCGAAATCAAGAAGCAAAACGGCAGAATGCTTCTGTTCATCGACGAACTTCACACCATCGTCGGCGCGGGCAAAACCGAAGGCAGTATGGACGCAGGCAACCTTTTGAAGCCTATGCTTGCAAGAGGCGAATTGCATTGTATCGGCGCGACAACGCTTGACGAATACCGCAAATACATCGAAAAAGACCCCGCGCTCGAAAGGCGTTTCCAACCCGTTATGGTCAACGAACCGACGGTTGAGGACACGATTGCGATACTGCGTGGCTTGAAAGAAAGATACGAAATTTTCCACGGCGTGCGTATTCACGACCAAGCGCTCGTTGCGGCGGCAACGCTTTCGGACAGATACATCACCGACAGATTCTTGCCTGACAAGGCAATCGACCTCGTGGACGAGGCGTGCGCGATGATTAGAACGGAAATCGACAGTATGCCCACCGAAATGGACGTCATCAGCCGTAAGATTATGCAACTCGAAATCGAGGAAATGGCTCTTGAAAAGGAAACCGACAAACTGTCCGTTGACCGTCGCGAATCCATAAAGAAAGAACTTGCCGAACTTCACGACCAATTCAACGCAATGAAAGCGCAATGGGACAACGAGAAGAGAGAAATCAACAGCGTGCAAGACACCAAAGCCGAAATCGACCGCATAAATCTTCAAATCGAGGAAGCAAAGCGCAACAGCGACTACGGCAAGGCGGCGCAACTTCAATACGGCGAACTGCCCGCTCTCACCAAGAAACTGGAAGAAGCGGAAAAGAAATCCGCAAAAGGCACTTCCCTTCTTCGTGACGAAGTGACCGCGGACGAAATCGCAAAGATAGTGGCAAAGTGGACGGGTATTCCCGTAACCAAACTTATGGAAAGCGAAAAGGAAAAACTGCTTCACCTTTCCGACGAACTTCACAAGAGAGTTATCGGACAAAACGAAGCGGTTGACGCGGTGAGCGAAGCGGTGCTTCGTTCTCGTGCGGGCATATCCGACGAAAACAGACCTATCGGCTCGTTCTTGTTCCTCGGCCCGACTGGCGTGGGCAAGACCGAACTTGCAAAGACTCTCGCTTCCTATCTGTTTGACGACGAGCGCAACATCGTGCGTATCGATATGACGGAATATATGGAAAAATTCAGCGTATCTCGTCTTATAGGCGCACCTCCGGGATACGTCGGCTACGACGAGGGCGGACAACTCACCGAAGCAGTGAGAAGAAAACCCTACTCTGTCGTCTTGTTCGACGAAATCGAAAAAGCGCACCCCGACGTGTTCAACATTCTGCTTCAAGTGCTTGACGACGGCAGAATCACCGACAGCCAAGGCAGAACGGTCAACTTCAAGAATACGATAATCATTCTCACCTCGAACCTCGGCAGCGGCATAATCCTCGACAACATCGATAAGGACGGCAACATCACGGACGAGGCAAAAGAGCAAATCGACAAACTGCTCAAACAAACCTTCCGCCCCGAGTTTCTCAACAGACTTGACGACACCGTATTGTTCACGCCTCTTTCGAGAGAAAGCGTGTACAAGATTATCGACATAATGCTCAAAAAACTCGAATCGAGGCTTGACAAACAAAACCTCAAACTCGAAGTTACGCAAGCGGCAAAAGACCTCATCGTTGACGGCGGCTACGACGTGACCTTCGGCGCAAGACCCTTGAAGCGTTACATCGAAAGCAACGTCGAAACCAAAGTTGCAAGAGCAATCTTGCAAGGCAATATGGACGAGGGCGACACGATTGTCGTGGACGCAAAAGACGGCGAAATCACCGTTTCGTCCAAACACTAATCCCCTTGCCGCCTACGGCGGCACAAACTAAAACCCCCTCATAATTTTCCCTATAAAAGAGAAGCGGCGGACTCAAAGTCCGCCGCCTCTTTTTTTTTACTTCCGTCAATCTTGATTATCCCCTATTCCCTCTGCCAGCACGGGATTGTTGACAGTTTCCGTGCTCGTTCATAGATTTTGTGTTTTTCATTTTTCGACAAACGAATGTACTTCCTCATCCGAGCATAGCACAACTCCGCTATACTCGAACTCGTCGCCCTTTTCAATTGCTTCCCATTGAGCCGCCGTGCCGAGATATTTGATTGTTTTGACGTTATTTAGTTTCGTGATTTTTCTCACAGATACGGGTATGACAAGAGCATCAACGTTTTCCATTTGCACCTCAATCACGGTTTTGCCATTGTATGTTTGAGGAATTTCAAAATACGACAGAGTTATATAGACATCGCGAGTCACCACACATTCCGTTTCCGAAATATCAGCATAAGTAACGACGGTTGATGTCGGTTGGAGATTTTTATAGTTGTCCTCGTATTGTTCTGGAACAAAAAAGCGTGCTGTATTAAATTCTCCGATAACTTGTTTGCTCGACAGCGTTCCGTCTTCGTTTTTCGCTTCGATGTAAATGGTTTCGTTTTCGATTGTATATCCGTAACCCTTCATATCGGCGAATATTTTATCGAGTGAATTTCTGAAATCGAAATCTTCTGCTTTGTAATTATAACCTTTCAAGTCGACGATTCGACATTCACCCTCACTTTCGGGGCGTGAAAAGAAATAATAAACACGAGAATCCTCTATGAAATAACTCTCCTGCGTATTGTACTTGTAGCCATAATTTGAAAAGCCATTTGCGCCCAACACATATTTTTTTCGCAAGCCTTCTTCATCCGATATTTCCCACGAAAAGATTTGTACATAGGCAAGAGCCTCTTTCACTTGTTCCAACGTCATATCCGATGTAATGATAGGCTCAATCGCACTCTCCAACCTATAAGAACAACCATCAAACAGAACGACTGAAAACAAAAAAAGTAAACACACGGCGATAATTGTGATTAGCGATTTTTTCATAAACATTTCTCCTTATCAAAAGTTAATCGCACAAAAACAAAGTTCTGCGTCCTCTCATAAATAATATATTAAGTCTTTTTAGACTTGTCAAGTACAAAAATACTTAATTAAGGTATTCTTTGTCTATGTTCAAAGACATCATAAAAGATTTGAGAGAATCGCAGGAAATGAGCCAGTACGAACTTGCAAGGGCTTTGCAAGTGAGTCAGTCTGCCGTTGCAAAGTGGGAACTCGGCAAAACAGAGCCTACTTCTTCCGCTTTGGTTGCCATTGCGCGATTCTTCAACGTCAGCGCGGATTATCTGCTCGAACTTGAAGACGAGTTCGGCAACAAAAAATGGCAATCAAACAACATCTAAAACCGCCCTTTCGGGCAACGAAAAGGTGGTAAGTTTTAATCCCATTTCAAAATTAATATATAAACGGATATTCTAAAAAAAATATATTATTTCGATATAAAACGAAGTTTTCAAAACCAACGGTAAACATACCATTTTCAAAATCGATTTTTTCGGCAATAAAAAACGGTGCGACAATCGCACCGTTTTTTATTTGATCTTTGTTGCTAATTACGCTTCCTTGATTGCGCCGACGGGGCAGCCGTCTTCACACGCGCCGCAATCGATGCATTGCTCGGGATCGACAACGTATTTGCTGTCGCCTTCTGCGATTGCTCCGACGGGGCAAGTATCTGCGCAAGCACCGCATTGGATGCACTCATCGCTGATAACTCTGGGCATAGTTTTATCTCCTTACAAATATATTCGCTTTCGCTTGCAATTATATTAGCACAACGCTTTGATTTTGACAAGTCATAATTTCATTATTCCCGATATAATTTGCTCGTATTCGCTCACAGCGGATACAATTCAAATCGGCAAGAAGCAAGTCGCACTCTGCGCACGGCGTATTTTCTCTTTTCTCTTTCAAGCACGAGCTTGTAGGCGCAATCCTTGCACTCGCACTCGAAAATCGTTTTGTACGGACAATGCGCAAACGTCATAAGCGGTATATCCTCGTCCGCGGCAATGCGCTCTACGTCGTCGCACGCGGGGAAATCCTTATATTCGCAAGACGGCATATACGCGCTTGCGCCGAGTTCTTTTGCCTCGCGCGCCGCAAAGACGTTGGCAATGTTATGCCCCTCGCCCGCAATGACTTCGTAACCTTGCTTTGCAAAGTACAGTCCGTATATATTCTCGCTCGCAAGGCGTTTTATTCCGCTTTCCGCAACGGCTTTTTCAAGCACTTTCAAGTCCTTGCCGTTTGCAAGTATCGGCAAATCGAGAATGACGTTATCAACGCTCAAATCCAACAAATCGAGTGTTCTTCGTATGTTTTGCGCCGAATAAACGTCGGGTTTGAGCAAAAACGTTTCGTTTGCTCTCACAAGCACGCTTTTGATTTTCTCGCTTTTCACAACACGGATTTGCTTTGCCTCGACCTCTTTTACGTCGTCGAGAACGGAAAGCAATTCGTCCGCTTTATCCTTGTCGAACGTAACCTTTTCGGGTGCGTTCGCAATTATAATTTTCCCTTTCAACTCGGCAAGCACTTCGCGGCGCAAAGCGTTCACAACCGACTTTGCCACGAACACGCCGTTGGTATTCACTCGGCAAGTAGTTACGCAAAAACCGCTGTCGCCCACTTTCGAGCAAGCCGCCGCCACGTCGTTTGCGCTCATCGGTGCGTTTTTCGCCTTTTCGAGCGCTTGCTCGGTGCGCTTTTGCGCCTCGCATTTGCAATCGCCTTTTTCGTATATCGCCTTAATTGCGAGCGGCATACCTTCCATAGCCTCGACTTCGAGTTTTATCGGAACGTAACGCTTCACTCTCAACAGTTCGTCGTCCGCTTTTGCGTCGAGAATTAGATTTACTTGCCAACCGACCTTAACTTTCGTTTTGGTGACGAACGAATACGCGCCGTTTCCGCACGGCTTCGCTTCGCCTATGCCCAAACTTGCCTTTTCTTTGTCGCCGTCGAAAAATTTGAGACCGTCGCCCTTTTCGAGCGGATATTTCGTCGCAACGGTAATCTCGAAAAGTCCGTCCTTCCCGAAATCCTTTACGCTTCGCACAACGCCTATTTTTATGCCCGTATGGTTGTTGAATCTTTTTTCGATGACTTTCGGCGTGCCGTCGTCAAGATACGCTCTTTCAAGATATTCGCCTCTTGAAAAAGCGATTTTCAACATAGTTTTCGTCTTGTCGTCGAGAACGGGACTCTTGCCGTTTTCCGCCTCGTCAATCGCCTTTCTGTACGCTTGCACGGCGCACGCAACGTAGCCCTTTCTTCTCAATCTGCCTTCGATTTTGAAAGAGCATACGCCCGCCTCGGCAAGTTGTTTAATCGACGAGTAAAGACACAAATCCCTTGCGCTCAAAAGGTAGCCGTCGTAGGCTTTTCCGCCGACTTCCGCGCGGTAGGGCAAACGACAAAGTTGCTTGCAAAGTCCTCTGTTTCCGCTTGCGCCCTGTTCCTTTGAAGAAAGATAACAGTTGCCCGAAAACGCCACGCACAGCGCGCCTTGCACGAAATATTCGATTTCGAGATTCGTGTTTTGCTTTATCTCTTTTATGTCTTCGAGTTTCGTTTCTCTTGACAACACCACTCTGGAAAATCCCGCTTCTTCGCACGTCTTCGCGCCGAGCAGGTTGTGTACCCCGAGTTGCGTGCTTGCGTGAAGCACAATCCCCTTAAAGCACTCTTTCAGCACCTTGCATGCGCCGAGGTCTTGCACCAAAAATGCGTCCACTTTTGCGTCAACCGCCGCTTTAACGAGCGATATTAGATCGCTAAACTCGTCGTTTTGCAAAATCGTGTTGACGGTGACGTACACTTTCACGCCGTAAAAATGGGCGCGCGAAACGATTTCGGCAATGTTGTCGCAATCGAAATTTTGCGCTTTCATACGCGCGTTGAAGTTGTCAAGTCCGAGGTATACCGCGTCCGCGCCGCTCTCTATCGCAACGTCAAACGCTTCCGTATCCCCTGCGGGTGCGAGAAGTTCCAACATATTTCGAGTATAGCACAAAAGCGTATTGCTTTGCAATCGACTTTTGAAATCGTTTGCGCAATTCGGATTTGGTGCTATAATCTTTTTATGACCAACTTTTTATGCCCCGTATGCAAAAAGCCTCTTGCTATGAAAGGTCGCGACGCCGTTTGCCAAAACGGTCATCTTTTCGATTGCGCAAAAGAGGGATATTTTTATCTTCTTCCGCCAAAGTCCAACGCCCCGGGCGACAACGCCGAAATGGTGAGAGCGCGCAGAGATTTTCTCGATTGCAACTTTTATGCGCCTTTGGCAGAAGCAATCGCAAACGAGATTAATTCGCGTTTTACAAATCGCCCTATCACACTCTTGGACGCAGGCGCGGGCACGGGCTACTATTTGTCGCGCATAATCGAAGCAAGGCGCAACGAAAGCGACGTTTACGCCGCAGTCGATATATCGAAAAACGCCGTGAAAATTTGCGCAAAGCGCGCAAAGCAAGCGGACGTTGCGGTTGCAAGCGTATACGATATTCCCGTAAAGGACGAGTTTGCAGACGTAGTGGTTTGCGTGTTTTCGCCCTTTGCTATGGACGAATACGCGCGAGTGCTGAAAAGCGGCGGCATTCTCCTTTTGGTGTACCCTTGCGAAAATCACCTCATAGAACTTCGCCGCGCGCTTTACGACGACGTAAGAAAGGTGGAAACGGATTTGCCGAGCAGCACTTTTTCGCTTTTGAACAAAAAGGAAGTTTCTTATTCTTTCAATCTCGAATCCTCGAAACAGATTTCCGACTTGCTCACGATGACCCCGTACGTCTACCGCGCGCCAAAAGACAAAGTCGAGTGCGTAAAGCAAAAAAACACCCTCTCGCTGACCGCCGATTTTTGCCTCTGTACACTTGAAAAAACAAGTCGTTGACAAACCTTGTATATTTTTATATAATACACTTTGTTAGGCATAAAAAATCCTAACGAAAGGACGGAAAATTATGGACGAAATCAAAACCGACGTAGCAAACGAAAGCGTCGAAAATCAAAACGTCACAACCGAAACAACACAAGACGTACAATCAACCGAAACAGCAGAATCAAACGAAACAAACGAAACGACGGCAAAGAAAAAAGTCAAACTTCCCGCATGGCTTCAAAAACTCGTTGACAAAATCAAATCCAACGAGGACGTGCGCCAAATGGTCGTGTTCACTCTTTTCAGTTTCATCTGCGGCGGCTCGCAAATGGTCATCACATATCTACTCTCGCTTATGCGTCTTGCAGGCGGCACGCTTGCTGCTCCGTTTGTCGGCATTCCCGTAACGTCGTTTGCGATATTCGGCTATGATACGACGGCAGAGTTCATAGGCTTCTTGGTAGGTTCGATTGTCGGGCAAGTGCTGACGTTTGTTCTCAACCGCAAAAAGACCTTCAACTGCACCAACAACATTGTAGTTTCCGGCATCATGTACGTCATTCTTGCCGTGTTCATCATCTTTATGCAAACCCTTCTCGGCGGCGCAATCACATCCGCTTGCTGGAATGCAAAACCGAATGCGGACGGATTCCTCGCACTGCTCTTCAACCTCGCAGGACAAGCGGTCGCCGGCATCGCCGCACTCATCATCAGTTTTCTCGGCAACAAATTCCTCGTCATGCGCAACTGGGGCGAGAAGAAAAACACCTCCCCCCAAGAAACCGCTTGCGGCGAAGAAACCGCTTGCAACGGTGGACAATGCGCTTGCTGCGAATGCGCCGATTGCCAAAACGCAACCGAATCCGCAATGGACGAAGTCGCCTCCGACGAAGAATAATCTACATTGTAAAAAACCTATTCAACACAAAAATCTATATCGTTACAACGAAAATACGCTCGGCACTCGAGCGTATTTTTTTGTCGGTTTTTATGGTTTTTATCGTGATTTTTTATTGATTTTTTGCGAGTTTTTTGCGAGTTTTTTGCGAGTTTTTTGCGAGTTTTTTGCGAGTTTTTTGCGGTTTTTTCCATAGTTTTTTTCTCAAAAACTATGCCCTATTTTTCCCTGTTTTTCAACTTATGCGTTTTAAGTGCGGCAATGCATAGGCGAAAAACTTTTTGTACGCCTCGCATTTGTCGATGTCGATACGCTCGCGTTTGCAACCGTTTTTGCACATCGCAAAGTACTTGCAAGCCTTGCACTTTTCCTCTACGACCATACTTTCTTTGATAAACTCTACGGCTATGGGGTGCTTGGACAGTGCGAAGAAGTCCGTGTCGTTGATGTTGCCCATATCGTAGCAATCGAGGCAATAGAAGTCGCAAGGATACACCTCGCCGTCGCCCTCGATGACAAACTGATGGCAGCAATGCCCTTCCATTCCGCATTGCTCGCAGTTTTGGAAATGCGCAAGCCGCACGAAATTGTCGAATTGCCTTACGGAAGTATACTTGCCGTCCATACAGTCTTTGAGGTACAGCGAGAAACATTTTTGCAAAAACTCATAGTAGTCATCACCCGACATAACGTAGTTTTCTTCCTCGCTCGGGAACGGCTCGCCGTAGGTTTTTGCGCATGAGGGCTTGCCCGACTCGTCGAGGCGCAACGGCTTCAACATGGGGATAAACTGCAAGTGCTTGAATTTTTGCTTTTTGAAAAAGTTGTATATCGGCACGATTCTGTTTGCAACTTGCCTTGTAAGCACGATGAGAATGTTGAAATTCACACCGTATTTTTGCATAAGTTTCGCGCTTTCGAGAACACGTGGGAACGTCTGATTGCCGTTTGCGTCTATGCGCAGAGAATCGGCAAGTTCGTCGCCGTCGAGGCTCAATCCCACGAGATAACCGCCGCGTTTGAAGATTGCACACCACTCGTCGTCGATGAGCGTGCCGTTGGTTTGAATGCCTATGCTGACGGGCGCGCGATTGACATTAAGTTCGCGAATAATCTCGTGCAGTTTTTTGAAAAAATCCTTGCCTGCAAGCAGAGGCTCGCCCCCTTGAAAGGACAGCATAACTCTGTCGTTTCCTGCAAAATCGAACGCCTTTTTTAGCGTGGCGCACAAGGTTTGCTCGCTCATAAGACCGTGCGAAGGCATCTCGCGTTGGCTTGAAAGCGAGTTGTAGAAACAGTATTTGCATCGCAAATTGCAATTTGACGACGCAGGTTTGAGCATTATGCTGATGTTCATAAGTTTTGTTTTTGCTGCGAATATTTTATTCGTGTGCGAGTGTACCGCCATCGATGTGTTTTATTTGAAGTTTCCCCCTTCCTCACTTAAATGATATCGCCTATGGCGATGATATCACGCTGTGATGATATCGTGCAATTTTGCACGATGATATCCAAACTTCGTTTGGGTTAAGGAATATTCAAATCTTCCGCAACCCACACGCAGTGTGGATATCATCCGAGTTATGCGAGGATCTCATCCGAGTTATGCGAGGATCTCATCCGCGCAGTGGATATCATTGTATTAGCGGCATTGTCCCGCTCTCGATTAGAGTTGTTGCGGCTCGTCTTGGTCGAAGATTATATCGTAGTTTGCGCTCTCTCGCACGGCGTTGACAATGGCTTGTCTTGTCGCTTCGACTGCGGCGGATTGGATTATCGCAAGATTCATAACGGCGCGTTTGCCGCTTGCCATACAGAACATCGTGTCACCATCATACATCGTATGCACGGGGCGGATTGCCCTTGCAAGTCCGTTGTGGGATATGCTCGCAATCGAGTTTGCCTCGACTTTTGAAAGTTTCGCGTCGGTGATTATGCAACCGATGGTGGTGTTTGTGCCAAGCAAAAGTTTCATTGCGTCGCCGCTTGCAAGGCACTTTTCGGTGTCGATAAACTCGCCGTTGCGCCCTTTTGCGCCCGCAATGATTTTGCCCGTTTCGTCAACCACGTCGCCCATTGCGTTGACTGCGACGATTGCCGTCACGGTTACGCCGAGCACCTTGACGGTTGCCGCGCCGATGCCGCTTTTGCAAGCGTTTTTTAAGCCTCTGATTTTGCCCACCGTCGCGCCCTTTCCTGCGCCGATATTGCCGAAATCGAGGGTTTTTGCGGCATTTTGGCACGCTTTAAGTCCGTATTCTGCCGTCGGATAGTGATATTCCTTTTGATTGAGGTCGTACAAAACCGCGCCGCAGACTATGGGTACGATTTTGCCCATAGTGCGATAGCCTTTGCCCTGCTCTTTGAGATATTCCATAACTCCGACGGTTGAGGCAAGTCCGTATGCCGAGCCGCCCGACAGCACCACCGCGTTTACCTTTTGCATCATTTTTTCGTTGTGCAAAAGGTCGGTTTCTCTCGTGCCGGGTGCGCCACCTCTGCAATCCACGCCGCCCACTGCGCCGTTTGGCGCAAGGATGACGCTCACGCCCGTGAAGTCGTCGTTGTAGTGTCCTATCATAAATCCCGAAGGTATCGCAACTCTCATTTCATTCCTCAAAACAAAAGTCCTCCCAAAACGATTCACCAAAAGAGTTGAAACTAAATGTCAAACTTTTGAGGCGCATCCGAAAACAGGACTTTTGCAATATATTTTTATTTGCACAAATCGTCTATGCTGGTTTGCTCGTAGATGATGAATTTGTCAAAGAAGTCCGCAACGTCTTTTTGCATTTGCTCGCCGCACCAATCGTAAAACACTTCGTGTCTTGCGCCGTGGTAGAGATGCAATTCGGTTTTTATTCCGTTTTGTCTGTACATCTTGTCGAGTTTTTTTACGCCCTTGCCCATTTGCCCGACGGGGTCCGCGTCGCCCGAAAAGATGCCTATTGCGGTTGCGGGATTGAGTTTTGCCTGCGCCTTTTTGCCGTACAGTTTGGAAGTTTCCTTCATCATATAGAAGTCGAAGCCGACGGACATATTTTGGTGTGCGAGCGGGTCGGCAAGCACGTCCTCACGTCTTGCGCGAACGCTGTTTGCCCACTGCAATTTGCCCTCGTCGCCCTTGAATTTTTGAAAGTTGTCGCTCACCCAGTTGACGACGCGCGGTCGCCAGTTTCTCGCAACGAGGAATATGGGGGCTACGACGATTTTGCCGAGATTGAACAAATCTCTCATATGCCCCGAGCCTATGAGCGCGATTGCCTTTACGTCCGTGCCCTCTTGCGCAAACGCCTGCGAGAGGAAACTGCCGTAACTGTGCCCCATAAGGAACACGGGCAAATCGTATTGCGATTTGAGCCACTCGCGGAAAAACAACTCGTCTTTTAACGTCTTCTTGAAAATATTGCCGGGATGCCTGCCGCGGTTTTGGTCGGTTTCGGTGAGTCCGTGCGCACGATGATCGTCGCCGAACACTATGTAGCCTCTCGTGTTGAGATAGCGCGCAAACTCGTCGTAACGACCTGCGTACTCGCTCATACCGTGCACGAGTTGAATGACCCCTTTGGGATTTCCCACGTCGTCCCAAAGCCTGCAATAAATCTCGGTGTTGTCAAAACTTTTGAGTTTGAACTCTTTCATATGCGCATCCCTCGAAAACAAGGTTTTATTAAGTGTATTATATACAATAAAACATACTTTTTCAATAGCAGTTTTGAAAAATACCGCGACAAAAATTGCAAAAATCGTTGCGTAGTGCTACACTGTTTTTATGCAAGTATCAATAGTTCTAAATTGCGGAAGCGAAATAAAGCGCAAAATCAAAGGCGACAAAGTCGTATGTTGCGACGGCGGTTTCAACGTATGCACGGTGACGCCCGACGTCATACTCGGCGATTTCGATTCTCTCGAAAAACCCGAGGGTGTCGACATTCCTCTCGTCGAGCATAATCCACACAAGGACGCAAGCGACGGCGAACTTGCCGTGTACTATGCAAAAGAAACGTATAACGCCGATTCGCTCGTGTTTTACGGCATAACCGGCGGCAGAGTCGACCACGTTCTTTGCAACCTTGCCATTATGCGCCTTGCCCACTCGCTCGGTATGAGCGCGAAAGCCGAAGAAGACGGTTTGGACATCTACTACGTCGAGGGCGAGTTCGATATGCCCACGCAAAAGGGCGAAACCATATCCATACTTCCCTACGGCGAAAGCGCGCTCGTGAGCGATTCGAAGAATCTCGAATACCCTCTTGACGAACTTATCCTCACCTCTTGCTCATCGCGCGGACTGAGCAACGTATCGCTCGGCGGAAAGATTCACATAAACGTCAAGCGCGGCGGCGTGTTCGTATTCAGATACATAAAACGATGAATTTTCAAAAAAATAAAAAAAATTCTTGTTTTTGTCCAATAAAACGGGCGTTTCGATTGTATATATATCGAAAACAAAAAAACTCATCGTTTTTCAAAACCTTTCTAACGAAAAAGCACGGCATTGCCGTGCTTTTTGATTTTGATTATTGCTAATGTATTTTATTCGGGCGCGGGTGTCCCGCCCTCGATGCATTTTATTTGAAGCTTCCCCTTTCTCACCTAAATGATATCGCCTATGGCGATGATATCACGTTGTGATGATATCGTGCAACTCTGCACGATGATATCCAAACTTCGTTTGGGTTATGGAATATTCAAATCTTCCGCAACCCACACGCAGTGTGGATATCATCCGAGTTATGCGAGGATATCATCCAAGTTGTGCGAGGATTTCATCCACGCAGTGGATATCATTGTATTAGCGGCATTGTCCCGCCTGCTATTATTGATTGTTGTTTTTATTTTCTTGATTTTCAATAATCTGTTTGTCTATCTCGTCCAAATCTTCTTCGTCGTCGGTTGGTTGCTCGACTTTGACTTCCGCCGCTTTGTTCACGTCGCTCGATTTTTGCATAAGAGCGGAAAACGACTTCGAGGCAAACAACGTGCTTCCTGCAACGAGCGCAATGAGCATATCCACAAATGCAAACGAGTTGTACGCCATACTGTACGCGATTGCCGTGTCGTACTTGTCGAGGTCTGCGTAGTCTGCAAAAGCAAATACGCCCGAGCAGACGTGGCAAGCGTATCTCAACACAACGGCAAGCACGCCGCCGAGCAAGAACGCAACCACCTTTTTGTCCTTGAACACGCCCTTTTCCATAAATATTCCGCTGATGCCGATAAGACCGAAAGCGAGAGGATAGTCGAGCAAGAATTGCATCGGATGAATGATGAACGGGTCTTGCAACGCTTGCAAAACGCCGTAAATCGTGCATACGATAAGTCCCCTTCTCGTGCCGAACATACAGCAGTAAATCATTAGCGGAAGAAGGCTTGCAAACGTCACGGATCCGCCTTGCGGAAGTTTGAAAAGTTTCGCATAGGAAAGCGCAAACGAGAGCGCGATCGAGATTGCGCCGTATACGATAGAGCGAGTGTCGCTCATCTTACGTTTGTCGCCGACGAACCACATCGCCACCATAATCGCCATAAACACGACGGCGGACACAATCATTCCGACGAGATTCGCTTTGGGATAATACTCTGCGATGTCGCCGTAGTATTGCGCCATAAGCACCATTGTTGCAATAAAGCAACCGAGCGTCAAAACGGCGGCGACTATAAAGGAAATCTTGACCGCTTTGTCGCTGAAAAGCGAACTTACGAGCATCGCAATCGCCCCTGCGACTACGGTTATGAGCGTTGCGAGTATTGGGTAAAAGAGTTTTGCCTGCATATCGTCGATGTTGCACTGAAATTTGACGTAGGCAAACACGACGACCATAGTTACGGCAAAGCCCGTCGTTATGCCTATGGCATACTTTTTGAAGTCGTTGAATTTTTCCTTTTTGAAAAACCACACGAGCAACCCCACGACGATAAACGCCGCCACAAGCGCGACCGCAAGATAAAGCGCGACGAATTGCAGTTTGTCGGATAAGGTTTCGATATCCATAAAAAAAGTCCTCCTGCTATGAGGGAACTTGAAAAGAAAAGGCAATATCTTAAACTTACGTTTTCGTTGCTTCCTTACGCGAGGATTATCTCACAAGTTTGAGGGTATCATCTCAGCTTTACAGCACCCCTAGCGACTTTTATTGTATGCGCAAGGACGATTCAAGTCAATTATTTTGCGAAAATAGCCGAAAAACGCCTCAATTTTTGTCAAATCGCCCATTTTCTTGACTTGGAATACGAAAAGTATTATATTGTTTACTACATCAACGAAGGAGAGATAACTTTTATGAAAAAACTTAAAAAGCCTGAATTCAAACTTCTTAAAGAGTTTAAGGCATTTATCAGCAGAGGCAGCGTTCTCGATCTCGCCGTTGGTATGATTATCGGCAGTGCTTTTACCGCTATCGTAACGGCACTTGTCAAAGGTATTCTCCAACCGCTCATCAATATGATCCCTCTCGGCGACGGCAAGAGTTTGCAAGTCGTTTTGAGAAACCCCGTTGTAGACGAAGCGGGTACCGTTATAAAAGAAGCGGTTATAATGGATTTTGGCGCGGTTATAAGCGCAATCATCACATTTATCCTCACCGCTCTCGTTTTGTTTGCGGTGATCAAACTTATCAATTCGGTAAAAGGCGGATTTGTCGGACTTAAAAACGATACAAAATTCCTCGAATCCCTCACCCCCGAAGAAAAAGCAACCATCAAAGGCAAAGTCGCAACCAAAAAGGAACTCGTTGCAATCAAGGCTGCTCGCGACGAAGCGCAAGCACAGGCAGAAGCGGAAGCGGCTGCTGCGGCAGAAGCAAACAAACCCGAATCGAGCGAAGATTTGCTCCGCGAAATCCGCGACCTTCTCAAAGCGCAACAGGTTGAAAAAGCAACCGCGCTTCTCGATGAAAAGGCAGCCGACAAGAAATAATCCTTTTCGAATATCCGAAGAATTTTGCACAAAGCCGCTCTTTTTGAGCGGTTTTTTGCACCCGTTTGAGATGGACAAGTGTCTTAATATGCAAAGACGCACGGCAATGTGCTTTCATACATTTGACAACAACAAAGCGTATGAATATAATGAAACCCGATTTTTTGAACAAAATTTGGCGTATATACGCAAAAAGGAGATATATCAATGACTATCGGACAACTTATTCCCGAACTTCAAGGTCAACCCGTGGCGGTCGTATTCACAAGTTTGGCTATCATTCTCGGCTTGTACATCTTGGTCTGCGCGGCAGATTGGAAGGTGTTTACAAAAATGGGAGAAAAAGGCTGGAAATCGCTTATTCCCGTCTACAACCTCTATCTGATCTTGAAAAATTGCAGCAAAATGAAATACTTTGCCGTGACAATCGTGTTTGCGGTGCTTGCAGTCGTGCTTGAAAGCGCAGCGGTTGCAGTCGGCGAAGTCTACGGCAACGAAGCCCCTTGGTATTTGGTGTTGAGCCTCTTAAATCTCGCCGCTCAAATCGTGCTTTTGGTTGTGGAAATCAAAATTCACTATCACGTCTCCAAATCCTTCGGACACGGTGCCGGCTTCACAATCGGTTTGGTGTTCTTGCCCATCATCTTCAACCTCATTCTCGGTTTCGGCAAATCGGAATATATCGGCAACACAACCCTTGCAAAGCCGCAATCGGAAAACGAGTGAAACGCTCAACTCCAAAAATCAGTCCCGACTCAGGTCGGGACTTTTTTTACCCTTATTGTTAAAAACACAAAGACATCAAATGTCGTGGGTATTAAGCATATTTGGCACATCGGCATTATATTCAAGCAGTCTTTCCGCCATTCGGGCATTGAAATTTTACATCTATATGCAAGATTGGCATTAAAATAATGAAATAATTATGTCGTTTTGACAATATTTTGCTTGCTATTTTATGCCAACATGTTATAATAGAGCAGAGGTGATAACTATGACATTGAAACAATTACGAATCGAAAAAGAATTAACGCAAAAAGCATGCGCCGAGTATTTGGGCATTCCGCTGCGCACTTATTGCAGATATGAAAGCGATGAGCCGAAGATAAACAACATCAAACGACAATATGTCTTCGACCGTTTGAACGCATACGGCGCGATAAGCGAAACGCAAGGCATCCTGACCATTGAAAAAATAAAAACCATATCAACAGGTATATTAAATCTGTATAGAGTTGATTTTTGCTATCTGATCGGTTCTTACGCAAAAGGCAACGCAACCGAAACAAGCGACGTCGATTTGTTGATATCGACGACACATGATGCCTTGCCTACCGCCGAACTTGCGCAAGTGTTGCGAGAAACTCTAAAAAAGAAAGTCGATTTGCTCGATACAACGCAGTTATGTTCCAACCCCGCACTTCTCAACGACATTCTCAAGTACGGAATCAAAATCTACGGATAACGCAATTAATGCACCTTTATTTTTTATAGATGCACACTATAAACTTTATTTTTAGGCTTTAACCATGCAACATGTGACAAGCGTGACAAATGAGACTATGCTGACCGATATTTGTCAATTCATTTGACCGATATTTTGACAAAATCGCATAATCCCCACGTCCCTACCAAAATGAAAAACCGCGTTAGATACGCGGTTTTTGCATTTTTGGTGGAAGTGCGGGGATTTGTAGCAAACACAGTTTGCGTAATAGCAAGCGTGCAAATTTATTTGCAAAGCGAAGCGTCTACGCTAAACAAACGGCGTTGTTGCGCCTGCGTGCCACGCACGCAACACTGCGTGTTTTGTTTGTTTGCTATGTCCTCTGCGCTCGATGTCCGCAAATGCTCCGCGCTTGCGTCTCTCTTCGCTTGCGATCAGCCCGAAGTACGGGGTTCACGTTGCGAAGCAACGGCACGATAAAATCGTGCAATCCCCGCACGACAGACATAAAAAAACAAGTTGAACGAGGGTTCAACTTGTCTTTTTTCTGGTGGAAGTGCGAAGGGATTTGCTCAACAGCGATTGCTACCGTAGGTCAATCGCGTGCAGCCGAAAGGGGTTCACACGGCATCGCCGTGATGCGATTTTGTCAAAATCGCATAATCCCCGCACGACAGACATAAAAAAACAAGTTGAACGAGGGTTCAACTTGTCTTTTTTCTGGTGGAAGTGCGAAGGGATTTGCTCAACAGCGATTGCTACCGTAGGTCAATCGCGTGCAGCCGAAAGGGGTTCACACGGCATCGCCGTGATGCGATTTTGTCAAAATCGCATAATCCCCGCACGACAGACATAAAAAAACAAGTTGAACGAGGGTTCAACTTGTCTTTTTTCTGGTGGAAGTGCGGGGATTTGAACCCCGGTCCACCCGACCGTACTCGGCACTTT
>CAVBBF010000027.1:0-23834 GCA_963593735.1 Phascolarctobacterium succinatutens | reverse complement strand
TTTCGGGCGGCTGCGCAAAGAACGACGGACTCAAACAAGCAATCGAGCAAGTGCTCAAAATCAAGGTGATCGATCTTCCCATCGACCCGCAACTTATGGGCGCGCTCGGCGCTGCGGAGTACGCAAGACAAAAAGGCTTGGCACAAGCATAAGGGGGCAAATATGATTACAACCACATTGTCCGCATTGGGCGGAGGAGCAATCGCAGGTATCGTCATCGGAAGCGTTGCGGGCGCAATACTTCTTCTTTTCCTGCTCTTGTTCGTTATGTACTTCTTCAACCTCGATTCCAAACTCTTGGCGCACGTTCAAAAATTCCTTCAAAAATTCTACGACAAGCGCAAGAGAAATCGTCATCTCGAATAATAATGAAACTTTACGATTCCACAATTTCAAAATCGCTTGAACTTGCGGGAAGCGAACTCAAATCGCTTCCCGTTTCTTCGAGTTGGAAAAACCTCGACGAGAAAGTTTTTCTCTTTCCCGACGACGGCGCTGTGGAACTGGGTGCGACAGGGCAAAATTCAAGTTATCTCATCGCCTACACCACCGACGAAAAACTCGTGCAAAAAGACGAGATTCTTCTTCGCGGCAAAGACATAAAGGACTTGTCGGGCGACGTGCCTTTTGCAAGAATCGCAATCATTCTGCTTGACGAAAACACCGAGCAGAACTTCGACAAGGAACAAAAGGTCTATCGTATTCTGCGCGACGTGGAATACAAACGCTACAAGGTCAATCCCGACGGATATATGATAAGAGTCAACACCAATCTCTTGCGCGAAGGCGGCAGAGTTTCAAAAGCCGCAAAGGCAAAAGGCATATCCTTTTCCGATGTCGGCGCGATACTCTTGAACGCATACAAGCAAGACAAAAACGTCAAAGCCGTCAAACAGATTTTCATCACCGACCCGACCTTCGATTTCAAAACTTTCGAGCAAACGGCAAAACTCAACGAAGGCATAACCGTCACTCTCGATCACATTCTCAAAAACTTGAAGATGGATTGCGCAACGTGTTCTTTTAAAGACATATGCGACACTATCGAGGGTATGCGCGACGTGCATAAGAGAGAAGAATACAAGTTCTAAAACGCAAAATCAACATTTTATTTATTCAAAAAGCGCACTTTAAGTGCGCTTTTCGTTTGTTTTTCAATTCTTTATTTTCTAATACCGTTCGCTTTTCGTTGTTTACGAATTGCTTTTAAGCAACGCTCTATCGGCATTCCTGTTTATTCTATACCGTCGAAGAAATCTATTAGTTTTGCAAGTTTTTGTTCTGCCGTGAGTTTGTTCACCTCGAATATCATTGACGGCGGTATGGTGGTCGTAAGCACCACGCTTCCGCTGTTTTTGGCTACGGCGTTCATAAGGCTCTCGTTTTTGAAAACGTCGGAATCGTAGAAATTTACGCCCGCGCCGTTGCGGTTTATCACGATTCTCGACACGTCGTAATTCGAGGCAAGATTCTTCAAAAGCGCGATGTTTATGAGGTTTTCAAGCGGCAAATCCACTTCGCCGTAGACCTCGCCGAGTTCTTTGATTAGCGAATCTCTCGCACTCTTCGAGGCGACTTTGGATATTTGTTTGTACACTCTCAACTTGTCGCGACCCGAAATATAACTTTCGCTGATAAACGCCGCCGCGTCCACTTTCATTTCCACGTCGCGTTCGGGCTTCTTCACAACGCCCGTCTTTATCTCTTGCACCGCTTCGTCCAAAAGTTCGAGATACATTTCGTAGCCGACTTTTTCGATATGTCCGCTCTGTTCCGCGCCCAAAATATTGCCCGCGCCGCGTATGGACAAGTCGGCGAGCGCAACTCTGAATCCGCTGCCGATTTCCGTGTTTTCAAGAAGCGAATCGAGGCGTTTTTGCGCGTTTTCTGTGATTCCGTTTTCGGGAACGGTAAAATATGCGTGAGCAAGCACGCCCCTGCGCCCCACTCTGCCTCGAAGTTGATATAGTTGCGACAGTCCGAATCTTCCGCTGTCTATGACGATAAGCGTGTTTGCGTCGGGCAAGTCTATGCCGTTTTCAATAATCGTCGTGGACACCAAAACGTCGAATTCCTTGTCGTAAAACGCGCTTATTCTCTGTTCGAGTTGACCCGCCGGCATCTGTCCGTGCGCCGTGATAACCCTTGCGCCCTCGCACAGCGTGCGAAGTTTGTTTGCAAACGGTTCGAGCGCTTCTATATCGTTGAGAAGCACGAGCGTTTGTCCGCCTCTTGCAAGTTCGCGCGTGATTGCGTCTTGGCACAGTGCGTCGCTGTACCCAACGACGTACGTCTGAATGGGCAGTCTTCCTCTCGGCGCGGTTTCGAGCATAGATATATCTCTCACGCCCGTGAGCGACATATTGAGCGTGCGCGGTATGGGAGTTGCCGACAGCGTAAGCACGTTGACGAGCGGATACTTTTCTTTGAGTTTTTCCTTGTGTTCTACGCCGAATCGCTGCTCTTCGTCAAGCACGAGCAATCCCAAATCGTGAAATTCCACGTCTTTTGCAAGCACTTTGTGCGTTGCGATGACCATATGCGTCGTGCCGTCTTTGAGTTCTTTGAGCAACTGCTCGTTCTCTTTGGACGATTGAAGCCTTGTCAGAAGTCCGCATTTTATGCCGAACGGTTCGAGCCTCTTTATAAGGTTTTCGTAGTGCTGGCGCGCAAGTATGGTCGTCGGCGCAAGAAGAACCGCTTGTTTGGAGTCGAGCACGGTTTTGAACATCGCCCTAAACGCCACTTCCGTTTTGCCGAAGCCCACGTCGCCCACAAGCAATCTGTCCATAATGCGACCGCTTTCCATATCGTTTTTGATGTCGGCAATCGCTTTGAGTTGGTCGGCGGTTTCCTCGTACTCGAAGTTGTCCTCGAATTCCTTTTGCCACACGGTGTCGGGGCTGTATTTGAAGCCGCGTTGTTTTTCGCGCTTTGCGTAAAGTTCGACGAGGTTTATCGCAAGTTTGCGCACGGATTTGCGCACTTTTTCCTTTTCTCTTTCAAACTCTTTTCCGCCGAGTTTGTTGAGTTTGGGGTGTTCCTCACCGACAAACTTTTGCAAGTTGTTCATTTGGTCGGTGGCAACGTAAAGCGTGTCGCCGTCGCGATATTTGAGAACGATATATTCCTTTTCAAACTCGCCCGTTTTGAGTATGGTTGTGCCTTCGCAAACGCCTACGCCGTGAATTTTGTGTACGACGTAATCCCCGGGTTTGGGCGAGAGCGCCTGCTCGGCGGTCTTGACGGAAATCTCTGCCGAACGGTGCTTGCCTATACACTCTCCAGTGCCGATAAGACACGCCTTGACGGCAGGATAAATAAATCCTGTTTCCACTTGAAGAGGCGTTGCGAGTATGCTTCCCTCGCCGTTGCCGTCCTCGCTGTACGTTGCGAGAATCTCGTATTCCCGCAAGCTTTCGATTATGTTCTTTGCCTGCTCTCTGCCGCCGCATGCCATAACGACCTTCGTGCCGTTGAGCGCGAAGTTTTTTAGGTCTTGAACAATGGTGTTGGGGTCGAGATAATATTTTGTGACGGGTCGAGTTTTCGGTTCGATGATATATTTAGGCTCGAAAAGACGGTTGTCGAGAGAAAGCGAGGCAAATCCCATCTTGCGCACGAATATGAGTTGGCGTTTGACCTCGTGCAAGGATATGCACACGTTTTTGTGTCCGTCGAGAATCTCGCCGCCCTCGCAAAGCGTTTTTATACGTCCCGAAAATTCTTTTTCGAGAATCTGCAACTTGTCGCTGACGACTCTCGGCTCGTCGAAGATCACGAGCGTGGGTCTGTCGTCGGCGAAAAAGTCGAATATACTCGACGTGCAGTCTTTCAAGAACGGCAACGCCCACACGGCGGACGAATCGCACGCGCCTACGCTCAAAAGTTCTTTTGCCTGTTGCGCGTTTTTGTTTTCGGGATAAAGCGACAGCCTTTCGCGAGCGTAATCATAACCTTTTTCGTCAAGCAATATATCGCTCGTGGGCGCAAACGAAACCATTTCCGCCTCGTTTAAGGCAAGCATGGTTTCGACGTCGATAACTTTGATGTTTTCGACGAGTTCGTCAAAGAAATTGATTCTGTACGCAACACCCGACACGTCGCACACGTCGACGATGTCGCCTCTCACCGAAAAATCGCCTGCGTCGGCAACCATAGCCTGACGTTTGTAGCCTGCAAGCGCAAGTTTGTCGGCGAGGGACTGGGGCGAAATCACGTCCTCTTTTTTGACGCACACGGTGTATTTTTCGACAAGTTCGCGTTTGGGGAAAAGTTGCAAAAGACTGTCCGCCGACGTAACGACGGTGTCAACTTCGCCGAAAGCAATATCTTTGAGCGTGCAAATGCGCTCGCGCATACCTTGCTCGGAAAAACTCTTTCTTGCAATCAGCACATCGTCGCGATAGGGCAAATAATCGACTTTTACGCCCCAACTCGCAATTTTTCGCACGAGGCTTTTTGCGCCCAAAGCGTCGGAAGCGACAATAAGTTTCTTTGCAGGAAGTTGCGACATTATATGGATTTTCGCACCCTCGCACACGCGCAATATGCAAACTGCCGACAGTTTGTCGTCGGCAAGTTTTTTGGCGCTTATACCTTGCAATGAAGCAAGTTTTTCGCCCATGTTTTGAAGTTGGAAAATCGACGGTGTCATAAATCTTTCAGCGTTTGTTGCTGTTTATCTTCTCTTGAATTCGTTGAATATCCTCGCCCGCAACGATGCCCTCGAGTGCGTCAACGGCGCGCTCTATCGACTCTTGCAAAATCTGTTTGCTGTCAAAATCGACCTTTGACAATACGAAATCGATAAGTTCAACCTCGTGTTTTGCAAGTTCCTCGGTTTTTGTGCCTATGCGCACTCTCAAAAAATCCTGTGTGTTGAGTTCCTTGACGATGTTGCGCATTCCGTTGTGCGTGCCTGCGCTGCCTTCCTCGCGGATACGCAGTTTTCCTATCGGCAAATCGATGTCGTCGTAGCAAACGACAAGTTCGCTCTTTTCGTCGACGTCGTACGCGCGCACGAGTTTTTTGACGGACTCGCCCGACAGATTCATATACGTTTGCGGTTTTGCAATCACAAAATCGACGCCGCCGAGTCTTGCCTTGCAAGTGAGCGCGTCGCACTCGGATTTTGCGATTTTGACCTTGCATTTTTTTGCCAAAGCGTCCACCGCCATAAACCCGACGTTGTGATACGTGTTTTTGTATTTCATGCCGGGATTGCCCAGCCCTACGATGAGTATCATATCTTCCTCTCGCGTAATATTCTATTGATTCGCTCTTTGCGAATTTGCTTATTTCAAAGCGGATTCAATCCGTTTTGGGTTTGGTGTCTTGGCGCACTCTGCCGATTGTGAACGAGCCGTCCGCAACGTCGCGCGTGACCGTCGTACCTGCCGCGATGAACGCGTGGTCGCCAACGACTACGGGGGCAATGAGGTTGGTGTTCGCACCCAAAAAACATTCCGCGCCGACGGTGGTTTTGTGCTTTTCGTGACCGTCGTAATTGCAAAACACCGTGCCGCAACCGACGTTCGTACGCTCGCCTACGTCCGCGTCGCCGACGTAACTCAAATGCGCGCACTTTACGCCTCTGTGAAGCCTCGAAGCCTTGACTTCTACGAAATCGCCCACCCGACAGCCCTCGTCTATCACCGCGTGCCTGAGCCTTGCGTACGGACCGACCGTCGCACTCTTATGCACCTTAGAACACACGATATGCGAATACGAAACGTCCGCGCCGTCTATCACGCTGTCGCGTATATGCGAAGCAAAAATCGTGCTTTCGCCGAGTATCGCGCTCTCGCCCTCTATCGTGCAGTACGGCTTTATCGTCACGCCCTTTTCGACGTTCACCGTATCGTCTATAAAAGTGGTGGTTTTGTCCACGATATTCACGCCGTTTTCGAGAAGTCCGTCCAAAATTCTGTCTTTTAGAAGATTATACACTATATTATAAGATTTTGCATCACCAATCTTCAAAAAAGCGGTGCGCGCGCTGAAAACGCCCTCGTCGCTCCCCTTGCCTATGCAAATTTTGGACGCGGAATTTTTCGAGCCGAGCCGTATCGACGAAATGTTTTTGCGCCTCATCTCGCAAACGAGCGACTCTACGTCCTCTTTCTTTACGAGCGGCATATCGAGAGTCAGCACCACGTTGACGTATCCGTCCAAAATCGTATTCTCTTCCTTGTATGCGGATTGCTTGGCAATGCGGCACTTCTTCGCCGCAAAGTCGTAGAACTCGCGAATGACGTAGTCTTCCGCGCGCCTGCCGAGCAGTTCCCTCTCTCCCCATTCGGTTTTTATAAAAACAATATTATATTTGTCCATACCATACTATATTCGTTTTGCGAAAAAACTTTTACGGCATACGACATAATATTTTGCAAATCGGACAAAGCGAGTTGTATATTGTGCGTGTTCGAGCAGGCAAATCTTCGCGGCGGCAAATAAACTTAAACGGAGAGAACCTATGGATAACAAAACCAAAAAGATTGTATTTGTCATTGTTGCATCGATCATATCGCTCATATCGACCGTCTTGGGAATCGTGTTCGGCGTGCCTGCCGACTCGATAAAAGACGCCGTCGACATCGACACGAGCATTGTCGAAACGCTATAATCTATCTTGTGCGAGGACTGCTTGTCCTCGCACGAACAAAACCGCCGCCCTGCACATCGCACGACGGCGAGGGTTGACGATTATGGCGAAATGCTCTTTTGAAAAATATCCTGCACCCCCGCTCTCTAACTGACCGCAAACGCCTGCTCGAACGCTTTTTGAATTAATAATGAATAATGAATAATTAATAATTGCGGAAGAATCGGTTTCAAATATTCCGCTCGCGTGCAAAGCACGCACCCACCAAGCAGATAATCTTGCGAAACTGCGGCTTGATTATTTATCCGTCTTGTTTTGATAGCAAAGATTCTCTGCGCGGTAGTAGCGCAATAAATCGAGCGAGGCTCTCGGCGATACGCACACTTGCGTGTTGCCGTTGCCTATGCGATGATTTTTGCGCAATTTCACTGTGACAAACGTCGCAATTTCAAGCACACTTCGTGTGCATATCGCTGTGCCGCAGGCACACCTCGTCATTCTGAGGGAACGAAGTGACCGTGAGAATCAAGCGTAGCGAAATGCGGCTTCGCCTTGATTCCTACGTCGCAACAACGTTGCTCCTCTGAATGACAAGCGGAAAAACTGCTTTCAAATATTCCACAACCGCACGCTCGTTTATATAGCAAACGGGCAATAAACGATGTGTTTATTGCCCGTCTGCCTTTAGACATTATGGTTTTAATAGTGGTAATTGATTACAAAATATCGAAAGTAAAGTTGTTCAAACCGTATTTACCTATTTTGTTTTCTACGTTTTCTGGCGCAACGTACTCTTGCGCTTTTTCGAGTCTTTCGTTCACCTTCAATTCGATTTTGTTTGTCAACAAAATATTTTCTTCGGTGTACTCGCCGCCAGTCGGACAATAGCGCAAATCCGTTTGAACGTTCACTGCCACAAGTTGTCCGTTTTTGATTTCAACGACCATTTCGGAGTTTGCGACTTCGTTTTCCTGCTCGTTGAAATAGTTTTGCACGTCTGTCACTTCGTCGGCAGGATTCGAATTTATCAAATCGACGATCTTGCTTTGCACGCCGTAGGTGGATTGCTTATTCTGATACAAATAATAGAATGTGCTACCGTCTTTTTCCACTTTCTTTATGCAATCGATATTGTTTGCGGTCGTTGTTATGATGCTTGTGAGCAAATCAAATTGCGTATTTACGCTCACGCCGTCGATTTTGGTTTGCGTGTTCGTACCCTTTCTCGAAATCAAATACACGTCGCCGTTCTGGATGTTGCCGAGCGTAAACTTGAAACTGTCCGAATCGTCGTTTTCGTTGTGCGCCTTATATTTGAACGAATGGTTGAAATCGACGCGTCCGTCCGTCGTGTTCTTGTAAAGACGGGCAAAATACTTGTCGGTGGTTGCCGCGACGTTCCATCCGGGGTCAAACTCGTTTGTTGCGGTCAAATCGAGAGAATATGCGCTCGATTGTTTTACGCTCGCAAGAGCGGAATTTATCTCGTTTATGGCTTCGCCGATTTGAGTTTTGTTGATGATAAATCCGTTTGCGGAAGGAATCGAGATTGCTTTGTCGCTTGCGCTTTGCTTATACGAAACAGTAATCGTGACTGGCACGCCTTTTACAGGGAAAGAAACGTCCGCACCGAATCTGAAATCGGTGAGTTTGTGGTTCTTGTCGAGATTGAAATCAAACTTAATCGACATCGGGTTAGACACCGCAACGCCCTTGAAATCGAGTCGCGTACCCATTTTTTCGAGTTTCGCATAGAGCTTTGAAAGCAATGCGTTGTCCGAATGAAGCGAAAGCGTCGCCGTGTATTTGTAATCGGATTGTCCGCTGAACTTGATATCGCTTATGTTGCTCTCTTCAAGCGCGTCTACGATTGCTACAAACGGAAGATTCATCAAATTCAATTCTTCCTCGTCGTTTGCAACAACCGAAATGCTCTTCACTTCCTGTTTTTCGTTTTGAACGAGTTTGATTTTGGAATCGCTTTCGGAATAGATATATTCGATTGAATCATATAAAAGCATCCCGCTCGTTTCTCTTCTGAATTTCAATTCGCCCGTATTCTTGTTGAATCTGTATTTACCGTCGTAATTGCCGTTTGCAGATTGAGATATGCCACCTATATCCACTGTTCCGTTGAGGTTGATGAAGAAATCGTAGTTTTGCTCATTCTCTTCTGCAGCGGCTTTCCTCGACTCGACAATCAAACCTGCGCTCGGCATAACGGTGAGTTTAGCACTGAGCGTAACCGACTTGTAACCCTCTTTCGATACAACGGCTGTTGCCTGATAATCGCCGATGTCCGTTGCGGTGTTGGACGTATAAACAACCGACGCGCCTTCTGGCAGATTTTCGACGACGATTTTATGTTCGTTGCCGTCATACTCGATTGAAGCGTCTTCAAACTTTACACCCTCAAACTCTTTAAGCGTGGACGGAGTTTCTCCGTCTTGATTGCCGCTTTCGGAGTTGCCGCCGTCTTGATTTCCGCTATTGCCGCCGTTTCCGCTATTGCCGCCATTATCGGTGCCGTTGTCTTTTTCTCCGCACGCAACAAGGCACGTTGCGAGCATAAGGCAAACAAGACATATTGCAATGACTGCGATGACTTTTTTGTTCATATATTCCTCCTCTATACGTCCGCTTGAAGATATATCCGAGCGGTACGTTTCAGTCGTTTGTTTTTAATTGCTTGTTGAATTTCGCCATATGGAACGGGAACGTAAACGCCGACACAATCGCCCCCACAAGCAATCCGAGCAAGAAAAGTGCAACACCTGCTATAAATCCCAAAATCGACAATCCTATTTTTATGAAAATGAATGCTATTATCGAATCCGCATCCAAATCGAATATCAACATAGGCAGTTTTATGGGACTTTCAAGCGAAAATTCGATAATATCCCACGCCGCGTCACCCATATCCAAAAACAATTCGCTCACGAGCGCATATGCGCCGTATGCAAAGAATAGGGTTATGCCTATCGAGATTGCCAGCACCGAACCGTGAGTGCAAATTATCGAAATAGAAAGACCTATCGCAAGCACGACAGCCACTGCCAAAACGCCGAATATGATGCTACGAATCTTTTTTGACTCTCGTTCTCTTTTTTCGGCTTTTTTTGCATTGGCTTTTTCTTCTTCGAGTTGCAAAATTCCGTTGGCGTAATCGGTGTAGCACTGCGAGCACATAACTTTCGGCGATTTTTGACCGAGATTATCTTCCGTAACGAGCGTGCCACACCCGACGCATACGCCGTATGTATATTGCGAAACAACGGGCAACGCTTTTGCGTCAATGTTTTCGTCTTGTTTTTCGATTTCAAAAAACTCGTCCGTAGAAATGTCGAACAGCGCGCACATATTTCTTATCGTCGTCAAATCGGGTTCAGATTGAGAATGTTCCCATTTGGACACCGCTTGTGCGCTTACGTTCAATTTTTCACCGAGTTGCGCCTGAGTTAAATTTGCATTTTTTCTGAGTTGGGCTATCCTTTGTCCGTAATCCATTTGCCACCTCCTTGACAAATTATAAACTATCGGCGCATTTGTTTCAATATCACGATATCAACCGTTTGTTGAGTTTGTATACGATTGGTTGAATACGCTGTTTTTTGCGATTTTGTTAAAAATTTTTCTCAAAACTCACAATTTTTCCACTTGATAGCGTTTTGCTATATTTCCACTAAATATTATAGCATTTTGCTATCATTGTCAATAATAAAGCGTATGAAAAGGTTTCAAGAGGCTCTTATCGAGCAAAGAAAACTCAACCGACTCACTCAACGTGAGGTTGCAAAACGTTTGGGTATATCTCAACCGTCGTATATCCGTTATGAAAACGGCAAAGCGGAACCCAGCCTCGAAAACCTTGTGAAACTTGCCGATTTGTTCGACGTTTCCGTTGATTATTTGCTTGGAAGAACGGATTATTGACCAAAAAAGCACAGAAAGGCTGCAAAAAAATTCTGCGACGCGGGCGTTGCAGAATTTTTATTTTCTTGCTGTTTTTGCAATTCAATTTTTGCGCATTATTTTTTTTTCCTTTTTTGCTTGAAGAAGTCGGACAAGAGTTGCGAGCAGATTTGCTTCTCGTGTCCGCCGCTGACAAGGACGGTGTGATTGAATAGCCCTTGCTCGAAGAGGTTGAGTTTCGAGCCGCAAGCCCCCGTCTTTTCGTCGTATGCGCCGAAGTACAGCGCGCGTATGCGAGAGTGTATCATTGCCCCCGCGCACATAACGCACGGTTCAAGCGAGACGTAAACGTCGCAATCTTCGAGCCACCAGTTGTTCACCTCTTTTGTTGCTTGCCAGAGCGCGAGAATCTCGGCATGACATATGGCGTTGTTTTCTCTTTCCTTGCGATTTCCGCTTGCGCCTATGACTTTTCCGTCCTTGACAACGACGCACCCCACCGGCACTTCGTCGTGAGCGCCGCACTCTTTTGCGAGTTCAATCGCCATATTCATAAATTGCTCGTTGTAACCCATATGTCACCTTTATAGCGTTGTTTTGAATATATAAACCGTCGATAGTGTTATTTATGGTAAGGCAAGTTGGCGTTGATACTTAACAACCGGTATATTTGTTCACATAGCATAACTCTGAAAAGTTGATGCGGGAAAGTCGGCTTGCCGAAGGATAGGACGAGATTGGCGCGCGAGCGAAGTTCGTCGGTGTGTCCGTGACTGCCGCCGATGAGGAAGGAAAATTCGCTTTCGCCGTCGTTGCATTTGGTTTCTATGAGGTCGGCGAGTTGCTCGCTTGAAAATTCTTTGCCGCGGAAATCCATTGCGACGATATAGCCTTTTGCTTTTGCGAGCAACTGCTCGCTTTCTATGCGTTGTTGTTCGGCGGGCGTTTTGCCTTGCGGTGCGTCGGGAAGTTCGACGACTTTGACTTCGGCAAAGCGAGAGGCGCGTTTGAGATACTCGGCGATTGCGTCGGCAAAATACTTTTCTTTGATTTTGCCGATTGCGATAATATTGATTTTCATCTCATCATCCCCCACGCAAAACTGAACGCCGTAGCGCAGATTCCGACCGCCACCGTGATTATAAACGGGATATCCTTGTAAAGCGGCAAAACGTCGGTTGCGTTTTCGAAAGGCACGTCGGATATGCGCTCGTGTTTCACTGCGTCTTTGCGCATGACAAAGAAACAAAGCACGAGCAAACACGCGCACACGACCACGAGAGCCGCCGCCACCGCAAAGCCTAAATTCGAGCCGTAAAACCAGTTTGAGATTTTGTTGATAAAGTCGAATGCGCCGCCGTTTTGGGAAACGTACCCTGAAAACACGCTGTACGCGTTGTTGGCAAAGTGGATGAAAATTCCGCCCCATATGGAATCGGTGTAATACGCGATGAGAGCAAGGACTGCGCCGAAAAAGAAGGTATAGCCCGTCTGCACAATGTTTTGGTGCATAAGCGAAAACAGCACTGCGGACACAAGCACAAACTTCCATTTGCACTCTTTGTAGCCTGCTCGTATAAGACCTCTGTGCGCGATTTCCTCACAGAATCCCGGAAGCACGGCAACCAAAAACAGTTCCTTGAACAGCGTGCCTACGCTATCGTAGTCGGTGCTTGACGGAATGTGTGTGTAGCCTATCATTCTCAACGCCATCTGCCAAACGAAAGATATGCCGCTCGAAACGACGATTGCGCACACGCACATCGGGATTATCAAAAGCCAATTTTTTGCGGATATTTTTTTGAAACCGAAATCGGAAATTACGTCCTTTGCCTTTTCGCCCATGCGCTTTGCGGTGAGAGAATACAAAAACACGCTTATAAACGCAAAGATTGCAATCTGCACGACGCACGAGAAAAACGCGTCCGAATCCTTTATATTCAACGCGGAATAAATATCCAACGCCGACGCTATACGCAAAAGCAGCGTGCATAGCACGACGACGAAATATATCCAACCTACGCTCGTCCGCTTTGTCATATCAACCCCGCGATAAAGCCGTACAGCCAATAGGCGCACACAAGCGCGAGCGCAATCCACACGCCTGTCATACTCTGATTTTTGCCTACATACTCAACACCGTTGCTTTCCTCGATTTCGTAGCGAATTTTCTTCCACCCCTGCTTTGTAAACAAGGATTTTAAGAAGCGCGCCAAGCCTTTGAACACGTTTTCTTTTTGTTCGGTTACGTTCGAGGTTGCGACGATTGTAAAGCCGTCTTCTTTATAGACATTGCTCACGAGTCCGTTTTTATGCCTTGCGCCCGCGCGGTAGAAAAGATAGAGCAGGCACGCAAGCAAGAGTAAGCCGACGATGACGCTCGCCGCGCCCGTGAGCCAGTTGAAATAGCCGAGTTTGGCATACAGAGCGCCAACCTGCGGCAGATATGCAGTCAGCGTAAGAGATATGAAGTTGTTGAAAAAGTGGATTACAACGCCTGCCCACACCGAACCCGAAAGCGCGACGACGATTGCAAGCACAACCCCCAATCCGAATTGATGTACGGTTTGAACGGGATTTGCGTGCATAAGCGAGAAAAACAGCCCCGACATAAGCACTCCGAACCAAATATCTCTCGTCGCAAGACCCGAAAAAACCGTGCCTCGCATAAAGATTTCCTCGCCTATCGCAGGCATAACGGCAAGCACGAAAAGCGCGAGGAAATAGTATCCTACGTTTGAAAATTCGGGCATAGTAACGCCGGGTCCGTGATAGCCGATGACGCTCAAAAACGCCGACCACGCGTTTGCCAAAGGCAAAAACACGAGTATGGTCGCAATGGCGATAAAGGGCAATATCACGATTTGCAAAGCGTTGAGTCTGCCTTTAAGTTTGGCGACGTTTACAATATCGATTTTGCGCACGCGCGCATACACGAATACGGTTGCGATAAAGCCGATTTGCATAATCGCATAGCCGCACCAACTGTAAACGCGCATACCGTCGAGGGTTGCGGAAGAATTTCTGAGAGCGAGCGACAAAAACAGCGAAAGCAAACTGCCTGCGCATATACCCATAAGATAGATTGACGAACTTTCGCTTGCGCCTATCGTTTTTCTCATAGAATTTCAAAAACCTCGCTTCTTCTCGATTGATGTGCGACGTACAATTCGATGTCGCTTTGCCTTTCTTTTATTGCGCGTTCCACCGTTTCGAAAGCCTTTTGTTCGGTGTTGTTATTTTCGCTTATATGCCCCAAAACGAGTTGTTTTATGCGCGATTCGTCGCACAAAACGGACGTTATTCTTGCGGCTGCGTCGTTGGAGAGATGCCCCGAATTCGACAATATGCGTGCTTTGAGCACAGGCGGATATTTGCCGTTTTTGAGCATTTCTACGTCGTGATTTGCTTCAAGCAGCACAACTTCGCTGTCTTTTATATTTCGGAGAACGCCTTTTGTGGGCACGCCGATGTCGGTTGCCACGCTGCACCTTGCGCCCTCGCAATCGAAAGTGTACGCAAGAGGATACTCTGCGTCGTGCGGAATGCGGAAAGGCTCCACCTCGATATCGCCGATTTTGAATCCGCCTTCGTAATCGTCAACGTCCGTCAAGTTTTTCACGTCCGCCTTTCGGCATATGGCGCGAGCGGTGAGCGGATGGGCGTACACTCTGGTGTACGGCGACAATTTGCAAAGCCCTGCGACGTGGTCGCTGTGTTCGTGAGTTATCACAACGCCGTCAACGTCGCTCGGCTTCAAACCGAACTCTGAAAGCGCACTCGAAATCCTCGAAAACGAAACGCCTGCGTCAACAAGAATTGCCGTTGAGTTTGACAGTATGAGCGTGGCGTTCCCCTTGCTTCCGCTTGCAAGCGATACGAGTTTTAGCGACATTTATATACCCTGTTTTGAGTGAAAACGAATCGCAAAAGCAATTCGTTCCCCTAATTCCGTTTGTTCTGTTGTTAAGTTTGCGTCAAATCAAATCTCTTTCGAGAGATTTTCGGCGTTTTCGACCTTGTCGTCGAGTTTGTTGAGAAGGACGGCAAATACAATCGACAGCACGAGGTTGACAAGCGCGAGCACCAAGATGATGAGAAATCCCACTTGCTCGCTTGCGACAAACGATTTGTCGATAAGCCATTTGATCATCACCGAGAGCATTGCGCCTGCGGCAATGAGCGAGAAGATAAAGTTGAGCGCGCGAGGATATCTGCCGCCGATTATAGAAATTAGCGACGCAATCGCCATCACCGCGCTGACTGCCGCAACGGCTATGTATGCAGGATATCTGAGCGGTCTTAGTTCGAATCCGTTGGCAACCCAGTTTTTGATTGTGCCTATGATGTCGAATTGTTCGATGGACACCGAGCCGACGCTCTTGACAAAGTACGAAAGGATGAACGGCAACACTACAAGTGCGGACAAAACGAACGTGACGAGCGCAAAGATTCTCGGTTGAATCTTACCTCTCTTTCTGACCTTGCGAGCGGCAACGGTTTCGAAGTCGGTTGCTTCCTCGTTTTCGACAGTCGCTTGCGCATATCCGCCCTGACCTCTTCCGTCCGTTCTCAAAACGTTGCTGTCCTGCGTCATATACGGCACAACCGCAAGCGGAACGACGATAGGCTGAAGTTGAATGGTGTTGTGTTTGGGCGCAACGATTGGCACGGGACCGCCCGTTCCGACGGTTTTCATAACCGTAACGTCCGAACCTGCTTCCGGTTGGGGCGCAGTGTAGGCTTCCGCCTCGAACATAGGCTCGTCTTCGACCTTTATCTCGTTATCGGGAGTCATAACGATTTCTTGCTTTTTGTCTTTTTTCGACATACTTCCTCCTCGCGGCTATTTGAGATAACCGCACTTGTCGCGATTGATGATTGCGCCGACCAAACACAAAACGAGATACGCCGCGCCCGAAACGACGAGCGTAAACAATTCGCTTTGCGCATAGCCGACAATGAAATCTTCGACAAAATCTATGCGTTCGATTCCGATTGCGTTTGCGCCTACGAGGCTTGCAACGAGTATCGCGATCAAACACAGCGCGTAGATGACTGCGCCTTTTACGAATTTTATCGGCTTAACCGCACCAAATATCGCAAAACAGGCTTTTATCACATTGATTATTACGCATAAAATGCCTATTGTGAGAATAAGCGACGGCACCATACCCACCCATATCGCACCGACTTCTTCGCCTTTCCAGCCGAGATTCGCCGTCTGCTCGAAAGCGGAAACAAGGTTGCGAATGACGTTGAATTTGTCCGGAACAAGCACGAAGGGGACATCGACTTGTGTGCCTATCACACCGAGTATGTAGGGCAAAAGAACCAACACCGAAGCGACGAGAGCAATCACGCCGCTCGTCATATTTTTCGCTCTTTTGCCTCTTTTCCACTTCTTGTTGACTTCCTCGCGCTTGGGTTGGAAGTCGTCTATGGTGGATACGATGCGAGCGGAATCCGAATCGGGCGTTTCCTTTGTGACAATGGTCGGCTCTATAACGTACTGCTGCATAACGGTGGGCATAACGTGATAGGCTGCGTTGTCAATGGGAGGCGGCGCGAGTCTTATGCCCGCGTCGTCAACGCTTCGATTTTTGTTTTTGTTGATTTTCTCTGCCATATCCGATTAAATTTGTCAGTTTTTCTTGTTTTGAACGGGTTGCGCATTGAGTTGAACCTTTTGCGATGTTTGCTCTTGCGGAACATACTGCATGAGCGGTTGCTCTTGCGTGACGTAGGGCACAAACGCAACGGGTTGCACTATGGGCGGCATTTGATAAGGCTTGCCGTCCTCGCCCACAAAGAATCCCGGCGCAGGATATTGCGGCATCCCTTGTGCTGCGGGTTGCGCGGGATACGGGTACGGCGGATAGGGATAAGGCGCATATCCGCCCTGATAGGGCGCTCTGCTCGGTCCCGAGAAGTCTGCTTGTTGCTCTTTTTCCGGCTCCTTTTCCGCCACGGGTTTTTCTTCTTTCTCGGGTGCGTTGAGTTCGTCTATAAACTCGTCGAGAGTGGGTGCCTTCTTCGTTTCGAGATCACAAGTCGGCGCAGGAATAATCTGCTGTTTGCGCTTCACGGGCGGACTTTGCTTAATCTTGTTTTTGGCAAGAAGAAGCAGAGCGCGCGCCTTGTTTCTGCCGCAATGCGTGCAAGCGGTTGCGGTGAGCGGATTTATAGTGCCGCAAGCGGGGCAAACGTATGTATCGCCGTCGATGTCGTCCTCGTCGATTTGAGTGTACGGGTCGGCGTAGTACTTTGAATAGGTTTTGAGCGCAGCGGACATCTTCTTCAAAAGTTCGACGTCCTCGGAGCCGAGTTCGTTGAGTTTTTGACGATATTTTTCGAGATTTTCCGCTTTGACGCGGTATTCATCCTCGCTCTTTTGGCGGTATTCTTCAACTTGTTGAAGCGCCTTTTCCCTTTCGTCGTCGGCTTTTGCGCGCTTTTCGGCGATCTCCTTGTCGATTGCCGCCATACGGTCGCGCTCCATATTGTCAAGGCGCAGTTTCGCCTTGCGAGCGTCGAGCATATCCTCGTCGCTGTGCGTTTCGCTTTCGACGACTATCGGCGCGCCGCAGGACACGCAAAATTTTGCGCCGGGGAGATTTTTCGTTCCGCAAACGGCGCAAACAGGCTTGCGCATAACCTGCAAAATGCCGCCGCACTTTGCGCAGTATCTGCTGCCTGCGCTGTTTTTGGCGTGGCAAACGGGGCAGATCGTCTGATAATTTTCAACGACGTCCGCGCCGCAAGTCGAACAAAAGGCTTGTCCAGGTTTTACTTCATTTCCGCATATCTTGCAAACAAACATATTGCTTTCACCCGAATATCTTTGTGTTGTTATTGTTTTTTTATTGCTCTATTAAGCACTTAATAGAACTTTCCCCCTTCCTCACGCAGTGAATGATATCGCTTATGGCGATGATATCACTTTGTGACGATATCGTGCAATTCTGCACGATGATATCCAAACTTCGTTTGGGTTATGGAATATTCAAATATTCCGCAACTGCGTGCAAAGCACGCACCCACCAAGCAGATAATCTTGCGAAAGTGCGGCTTGATTATTTATCCGTCTTGTCTTGATAGCAAAGATTCTCTGCGCGGTTAGTTGCGCAATAAATCAAGCAAGGCTCTCGGCAATACGCAAATTTGCGTGTTGCCGTTGCCTCAGCGTCAATTTTTGCGCAATTTCACGCACGCTTGCGTGCATTTCATTGTGCCAAAGGCACATTATTTGACCTTATAACTGTCTTTAAGTCCCACTATATTATTAAACTCGTTATCTTCGTTGCGTTTGATAAAGTAGCCTTCGCGCAAGAATTGGAATCTCGTGTGTACGGGCGCTTCCGCAACGATTTTTTCCGCTTTGCCGTGCAACACGGTGAGAGAATTGCGATTGACTCTGTCCATATAATCGCCGTCGCCGTCGTTGATGAGATAGTCAAACATATTGAGCGTGACGTCCACCGAGTCGTTGGCGTTGACCCAATGAATCGTGCCTTTGACTTTCATATTCGCGCCTTCTTCACCGCTCTTTGTGCCTTCGAGGTACTCGACGTGAACGGCGGTTACGTTGCCGTTTTCGTCGAGGTCGCAACCGACGTATTTGACGATGTACGCACCTTTAAGACGGACGATTCCGTCGGGCTTCAAGCGGAAGTACTTGGGCGGAGGATTGAGAGCAAAGTCGTCTTGCTCGATGTAGAGTTCTCTGCCGAACGTGGTTTCGTGTACGCCTGCGTTTTCCGCTTGCGGATTGTTTTCGATATACACGGGTTCGCTCTTGCCTTCGGGATAGTTGTCGACGATGAGTTTGAGGGGTTTCGTGACGACCATTGCGCGCTCGGCGCGTTTGTTCAAGTCCTCTCTCACGCAATGTTCGAGGATGGAAATATCAACTTCGCTGTCCGCTTTGGACACGCCGATGCGCGAGCAGAAATCGCGGATCGCTTCGGGCGTGTAGCCTCTCTCTCTTATGCCCGAAAGCGTGGAAAGACGAGGGTCGTCCCAGCCCCAAACCACTTTTTCGTCCACGAGGCGTTTAATGAAACGCTTGCTCATAACGGTGTGCGTAAGGTTGAGCCTTGCAAACTCGATTTGTCTCGGGCGCGGGTCGAAACCGCAATTTGTCGTCACCCAGTCGTAAAGGGGACGGTGATTTTCAAATTCGAGCGAGCAGAGCGAGTGCGTTATGCCCTCGATTGCGTCCTCGATGGGGTGCGCAAAGTCGTACATCGGATAGATGACCCATTTATCTCCCGTGTGGGGGTGCGTTGCGTGGCAAATGCGGTAGATAACGGGGTCGCGCATATTGATGTTGGGCGATGCCATATCGATTTTCGCACGCAAAACTTTCTCGCCGTCGGCAAACTCGCCCTTTCTCATCCTCTCGAACAAGTCGAGGTTTTCCTCGACCGAGCGGTTGCGATAGGGGCTTTCCGTGCCGGGAACGCCGAAACTGCCGCGCGTTTGACTTATTTGTTCTGCGCTCAAATCGCACACATATGCCTTGCCGTCCTTGATGAGTTTGACAGCGCATTCGTACATTTTCTCGAAATAATCGCTTGCGTTGCGCAACTCATCCCATTCGAAGCCGAGCCATTTGATGTCGGCTTTGATGCTTTCCATATATTCGACGTCCTCTTTTGCGGGATTGGTATCGTCGAAGCGCAAATTGCACGCGCCGTGATATTTCTCTTTCATTCCGAAGTTTATGCACAACGCCTTTGCGTGGCCGATGTGCAAATATCCGTTGGGTTCGGGCGGAAAACGAGTGATAATCTTGCTCACCTTGCCAGAAGCGAGATCCTCGTCGATGATTTCTTCGATAAAGTTTCTTGAGTTGTCTTCCATAAGTTTTGCCTTTGCGCCTGGGCGCATATCGAATTTCGCTCACGCACGATACGCCCGCGCGAGCAGGTTATAGTTAATAATAAAACGAAATAAGTGATATGTCAATAATTGCGCCCTGCAAATATTCGCTAAAAAATGTAGGCGGCAACATTTGCGTTTGTTTTTATCAAAAAAACCGTGCCGAAAAAGCGCGAAAAACGGCAAAATTGATTGCAAAAAAGCATTGAAAACGTTACGAAAATCGTTAATTTTTCGCAATAAAAACCGCAAAAAATCAAGAAAATCAGCCTGAAATTGCAAAAAAATCAATAGACAACCGACATCAAATGCAAGCCCTTTGCGCTCAAAGTTTTCCCCGCAAGTTTTCTGTCGCCCGTTTCGAGAATACGCCTTACGTCGTCGACCGATAGTTTGCCGATTCCGACGTACAAAAGCGTGCCTGCGATTATGCGCACCATATTGTATAGAAAGCCGTTGCCCGTCACGGATATGCACAATTCGGACTCGCAAAGCATACCGTCTTTTTCTTGTTCGGATTCGCAAAAACTTTGAAGCGGCGAGGTGAAAACTTCTATGGAATACACCGTTCTAACCGTGTTTTTTATCACGCTTCCGCTTGCCTCGAAACACTTGAAATCGTGCGTGCCTTCAATGATTTTGCACGCCTCTTTTATCTTTTCGAGATTGACGGGGACGATGACGTGTTCGTGCGTGGGTTCGAGCATAGGACGGCGATGTTTGGAGATATACATCTTGTAGCAATACGTCTTGCGCTTTGCGTTGAATCGCGCGTTGAAATCGTCGCTTGCGACCTCGCAAGAGAGCATACTCACGTCATCGGGAAGGTGCGTGTTCACCGCAAACGGAATCTTGTCCACAGGTATGGACGTGTCCGCGTCAAAATGCACGACTTGCCCCTCTGCGTGAACACCCGCGTCCGTTCTGCCGCTCGCCGTGGCGGCGGTTTTTATGCCGAAAGTTTTTTCGAGAGCCTTTTCCAAAACCTCTTGCACGCTCAATCCGTTGAGTTGTCTTTGCCAACCGACGTACCTTGCGCCGAAATAGGAAATTACCGCGCGATATCTCATAGCACAAGCCCCCCGAAAATCATTTGATCGATGTTGATTCCTATCGTCGGGAAGTAGTATCTTTCAAGCAAAATCACCACGAAGAACGAGCACATAAACAACGCCGCAAGAACGTCGCAAAAACCTATTTTCGCTTTCTTCATTTTGGTGCGTTTTTCGGTTGCATTGTAGCACCTTGCGTCCATTGCGAAAGCAAGTTCGTCGGCACGTCTGAACGAGTTGACGAAAAGCGGAATAAGCACGGGTAAAAGCGCCTTTGCTCTTGCAAAAAGTCCGCCCGTGTCGAAACTTGCGCCGCGCGCTTTTTGCGCCGAAATAATCTTGTTGGTTTCCTCAAAAAGCGTGGGGATAAAGCGAAGCGCGATGCTCATTATCATCGCGATGTCTCTCACGGGGACCTTGACGAGTTTGAGCGGCGACATAAGGCTTTCAACGCCGTCGGCAAGTTCGACGGGCGTTGTCGTGAGCGAAAGTAAAGACGCGCCCGAAATCAACAAAACGAGCCTTAAAACCATCTTTATGGTTGTATGAACTCCGTTTTTGGTGATTGTGAAGATTTGCCAATGCACCAAAACTTCGCCGTCTTTGATCAAAAACAAGTTGAGAATCGCGGTGAACAAAATTATGAAAAGCACGCCTTTCACGCTTTTAAGAACAGAAGCCATAGGCAATTTCGCAATCAAAATTATCGCAATCAAAACCGCCGCCGTCAGCATAAATCCGAAGTAGGATTTGACGAAAAATATGCCGATGACGTACATAAGCGTAAGCACGAGTTTCACTCTTGCGTCAAGTTTGTGAACGACGGAATTGGTGGGATAATACTGCCCGAAGGAAACGTCTCTAAACATTGTCGTTTCCCCCTTTTGCCGCCTTGATTTCGGCAAGTTTTTCGGCAAGTTCGTCCATAGAAATTATGTCGCGCGGAAGGTTGATTCCGCAGGATATAAACACGTCCGAAAGTCTTGTCGCGCAAGGCACGTCGAGCCCTGCGTCCGAAATGAGTTCTCTGTTTGAAAACACTTCTTTGGGCGTGCCGTCCGCAACGATTTTCCCGTCCTTGAGCGCAACGATTCTGTCCGCTATGACGGCGATGTCGTCCATATTGTGCGACACCATAATGATTGTGGGCGATATTTCTTTTTGGAGTTTTTTGACGAGGGCGAGGATTTCCTCTCTTCCTTGCGGATCCAGTCCTGCGACGGGTTCGTCGAGAACGAGGATTTTCGGTTCCATTGCGATAACGCCGGCTATTGCCACGCGACGTTTTTCGCCGCCGCTCAAATCGAACGGACTGCGGCTTGCAAACTTGTCGTAATCGAGTCCTACGACTTCTATCGCGCGCCTTACCCTACGGTCTGTTTCCTCTTTTTCGAGTTTCATGTTTTTGGGTCCGAACGCAACGTCCTTTTCCACAGTATCCGCAAAAAGTTGATATTCGGGGTATTGGAAAACCATACCCACTTCGAAACGCAGGTTTTTGAGGGTCTTTTTGTCCGTCGCGCTCTTGCCGTTGACGACGACGGAAGATTTCTTTTTGTCCTGAATCTTGATAAGTCCGTTAAGGTGTTGAATGAGCGTGGATTTTCCGCTGCCCGTCGCGCCGACTATGCCGACGAACTGCCCTTCTTCAATGGTTAGATTAATATCGGAAAGAGCCACTTTTTCAAACGGCGTTTTGGGGGAATAGACGTAAGTTAGATTTTTTATTTCAATTGCCGACATACGCCCTCCGCAAGTTCTTCTTCCGTAAGCAACGGCGAATCGAAAACAAATCCTTTGCTTTCGAGGTTTTTGCACATCGCGTATACGGGGGGAAGCGTAAGTCCGCACGCTTCCAAAAGTCCCGAAGAAAACACTTCTTTGGGTGTGCCGTCTATTGCAATTCTGCCCTTTCGCAAAACGATGATTCTGTCCGCAAGCACGGCTTCGTCCATATTGTGCGTGATGTTTATGACGGTTATGCCCTGCTCGTTGAGTTTTTTGGCAATGGACATAATCTCTTTTCTGCCGTTGGGGTCGAGCATAGACGTGGATTCGTCCAAAATGAGAATATCCGGGCGCATAGCGAGAACGCCCGCGATTGCGATACGCTGTTTCTGTCCGCCGCTGAGTTTGGATGCGGAACGTTTGCGATATTCGCTCATCCCCACCGCTTCGAGAGCCTCGTCGACTCGCTCGATAATCTCGTCGCGCACAACGCCGATATTTTCGGGTCCGAACGCAACGTCGTCCTCGATTATCGTCGCAACCATCTGGTTGTCGGGGTTTTGGAAAACCATACCCGCTTTTTTGCGGATTTCAAAGGTGTTTTTCTCGTCGGAAGTGGACAAGCCGTCAATCAAAACTTCGCCGCTCGAGGGTATAAAAAGACCGTTGAGAAGTTTTGCAAGCGTACTTTTGCCGCTGCCGTTCATGCCGACGAGCGCGACAAATTCGCCTTTCTCAACGGAAAAAGACAGGTTTTTGAGGGCTTTTAGACTGCTGCCCTCCCCTAATGAGTAACTATAACTTACTCCTTTGAGGACGATTTGCGACATACGGCAAGTATACCACAGCGGATTTTATAAAGCAAGTTAATAAATATTGTGTGCAAAATTAAAAGGGTGTCATACATAAGTACAATGATTTATTTTCTAAAATACAGTTTCCCCTTTCCTCACGCCGTGAATGATATCGCTTGTGGCGATGATATCACGTTGTGATGATATCGTGCAATTCTGCACGATGATATCCAAACTATGTTTGGGTTGAGGAATATTTGAATATCTATTCGGGTGTGGGAGTCCCACCCCTTTCGTCATTGCGAGGCGCGACATAAGTCGCAACGTGGCAATCAAGGCGACAGCCGCATTTCGCTTCGCTTGATTCTCGCGGTCACTTCATTCCCTCAGAATGACATATGGAAGATTCAAATCTTCCGCTCAACTGCGCACGGAGTGCGCATTCACCAAGCAGATAATTTGGCGAAACTGCGACAGGATTTTTTACCCGTGCTTGAACGGATAGCACAAATTCTCTGCGCGGTAGTAACGCAATAAATCGAGCAAGGCTCTCGGCGAGACGCACATTTGCGTGTTGCCGTTGCCTTAGCGACGATTTTTGTGCTTGCAACGCCGTTTGAGCAATACTCGCCGCCTTGCGGCTCGTGTTCCGTCTGCGAATTAGCACATACCGTTAATAAGTAGTCTTCGAACAAGTTTTCGTTTCGGGTGCGGGTGTCCCGCCCTCAATTATTAATTATTTTTTTTGGAAGCGGCTGATTTAGGGTATTAATATACGGTTTCGCAGCAGCCCAAACGTCGCTCGTAGACAGGCGGAGCCTGCGCAAAATTCGTCATTGCGGTGATGTCAACAAA
>CAVBBF010000026.1:0-23927 GCA_963593735.1 Phascolarctobacterium succinatutens | reverse complement strand
GTATATATTATCGGTGCAGGGTCAACTGCTGCGCTGAATATTCCTACATCTAACGCGCAATTGGAACTTTTTAAGAAGTTGGCAGCGAGTGATAATGAAACGCTCTGCCAACTCTATCGTATTGTAACAAAAAGATTTGCAAATAAGGATTACGGCATCAACGACGTGTTTAATTTGATTGACACGGCGTTGTTCCTAAAAACGGGATTGTATGACGATGTAGAGAAAATAGAATACATAGAGTTATTGCGAGCGAAACGCGAACTTGTTTCTTGCATTTTCGAGGAGTTCAAAAATAAAATTGCAACAATTGACGATTGCGTTTATAAACAGTATGTCGATTTTTATTATCAACTTGCAAAAAGAGAGTTGTACAAAAAGATTAAAAGCGATGAAGAAATGGGTAAGCGTGAGTTTTTCATTGCCGATTATTCAATAATAAATTTCAATTGGGATTTATGTTCATTGTTCCCCATCATAGCGGCAAATCAAAGAATAAATCACGAAAACGACAGGTATATCAATATAGACGGACTTCCTCAATTGAGAATGTACACTGACTTTAATTACGAGAGCGCATCGTTAATGGATGGTACGTCGTGGTATCCGTTTACCGAATCATCTGCTGTTGTTGCAAATTCCGATGAGCATAACGGCAAAAGGCGCGTTGTTTTGCTGAAAGCATTTTATCCGCACGGTCTTATGAATTCTTTCAAATGCCCTAAATGCGCTCGACATTCTTTGTATCTTGGCAAGCAATTTGAAATAAAAGAAGTGTGTAAATCCATAGATTATAGCAAAGATAAATCACTCTACAAATGTTTGAGTTGTGGTACGGAGATATGCGCCAAAGATTTCAACGTGCTTGTGCAATCGAACTTTAAGGATAGGAACTCATTCCTTGAAGAAACACGCATAAAAATGTTTTGCGAACTCGAATCTGCCGAAAGATTGATTTTTGTCGGGTATTCTATGCCACAAGACGACATCGATTATAGAACGTTTTTCAAGTCTCTTTGCAATGTAAAAGAAGTGTATGTGGTGCTTTATGACAAAAATTTACACGGATTTAAGAGAATATCTCGGGATGACGATTTGAGAGTTTATTCAAACGAAACAAAAAATGCAGTAGAGAACTATCTTTCTGCATTTAAGCAAATATTTCTCAATACAGAAGGATTTCCAAACGCTTCCGCCGATATTTTGAGAATCCAATGAATTATTTTTACAAAGCGGCTTATTTTCCGATCAAGCCGCTTAAATTATAAATTTATTGTTTGAATTTGTGCTTTTATCCACCATATGTAGCAACGGTTTTTTATTTGCGGTTTTTCGTTGACAGAAATCGTCGCCGTATTTATAATTTGTTTCACTATTTTGTGCGTACTGCTGTGGTAAGGCAGATTGCGCGGAGGCTTGCTATGAATTTGACATTGAAAGACGGCAAAATTATTTCTATCGACGGTAGGGCGTCTGCGCTCGACGCTATCAAGAGTTTTTCCGATAGCCTTGCAAGAAACGCTCTTGCTTGCAAAATCGACGGCGTCGTTTCTTCTCTCGACACCGTTTTGGACAAAGATTGCACGTTTGAAGTGCTTGCGTTTGCGGACGAGGACGGCAGACGGGTGTATCGCCACACTTGCGCGCATATTCTTGCGCAAGCGGTCAGAAACGTTTATCCCACCGTACAACTCGCAATCGGTCCTGCCGTAGACAACGGTTTTTATTACGATTTCGATTTCAGAACGCCCATAACCCAAGCCGACTTCGGCAAAATCGAAGCGGAAATGAAAAGCATAATCAAGGCAAATATGCCCATATCCCGCATAGAATGCACTCGCAAAGAGGCGGAAGGGCGTATCGCGAAGATGAAGCAGATATACAAGGCGGAACTTTTGGCGGATATTCCCGACGGCGAGAAAATATCCTTTTATCAGCAAGGCGATTTTATCGACCTTTGTGCAGGTCCGCACCTCACGTCTACTGGAAAAATCAAGGCGTTCAAACTCACCTCGCTCACGGGCGCGTACTGGAAGGGCAACGAAAAAAATAAGATGCTCACCCGCATATACGGCACTTGTTTCACAAAAAATGCAGATCTCGACGAGTATATCCAAAAACTCGAAGAAGCCAAATTGCGCGACCACAACAAAGTGGGCAGAGAACTCGGCTTGTTTATGACCGACGAGAATATCGGGCAGGGACTTCCGCTTATGATGCCCAAAGGCGCGCGCATTATTCAGATTATGGAACGCTTTGTCGAGGACGAGGAACAAAAGCGCGGTTACCAACTCACCAAAACCCCGATTATGACCAAAAATAATCTCTTTATCATTTCGGGACACTGGGACCACTACAAGGACAAGATGTTCTATATCGGCGACGAGGACGTTGACGACGAAATTTTGTGCTTGCGCCCGATGACTTGTCCGCTTCAATTCACAATCTACAAAAACGGACTCAAAAGTTACCGCGATTTGCCCGTAAGGTATGCGGAAACCGCAATAGAATTCCGAAAAGAGGCAAGCGGCGAAATGCACGGTCTTACGAGAATACGCCAGTTTACGCTCTCGGACGGACATATAATCTGCACGCCCGCGCAACTCGAATCCGAGTTCAAAGGCGCAGTGGACCTCATAAAATACCTTATCGGCGTTCTCGGACTTCAAAACGACGTCAGTTATCGTTTTTCGCGCTGGGACCCGAGCAATCCCGACAAGTACGTCGGCACGGCAGAGGACTGGAACAGGGTGGAAACCGCAATGCAGAATATCCTTTCCGATCTCGGCATAGAGCATACGCAGGCGTGGGGCGAAGCGGCGTTCTACGGACCTAAACTCGACGTACAGGGCAAAAACGTGCACGGCAAGGAAGATACGCTGTTCACCGTTCAAATCGACTTCTCGCTCGCTACGCGCTTCGATATGATATACATCGACGAAAACGGCGAAAAGGCACGCCCGATAATAATTCATCGCTCGTCGATAGGTTGCTACGAGCGCACTTTGGCAATGCTTATTGAAAAATACAACGGCGCGTTCCCGATGTGGCTTGCGCCCGAACAAGTGCGCGTTTTGTCGCTCACCGACCGTACGGCGGATGTCGCGACGAATATTCGCAATCAACTTTTCGATATGGGCTTGCGCGCGGAAGCGGACGTAAGAAGCGAGAAACTCGGCAAGAAAATCCGTGACGCGCAACTTGAAAAAGTGCCGTATATACTTGTCGTCGGCGACAAGGAAGCGCAGCAGAACGTCGTTTCCGTCCGCCACCGCACCGACGGCGACTTAGGCGTAATGACCGTTTCCGACTTTGCAAAACTCGCCCTTATGGAAGTCGCTACAAAGCAAATCAAATAGTTTTGCAAAGGCGACAACGGTCATTATGCAAACTTTGTAAAGACGGAACACGAGCCGCAACGGCGGCGAGAAAAGGGAGCGCCGAGCTTGACGGGCAGTACAAGCGACTGCGCCGTTTGGGTGCGAAGCTGGCGCACAAAGCGCAGTGCCACGGCTTTCAGCCGATTTGTATTGCCAACAGCCCGTCTGCCGTTCGTTGCTCGCAACGAACTAGCGATTGCTACGAAGTCAATCGCGTCAGTGTTGCCCCACGCGGAGCGGACGTCGTGGGTTCCCTCAAATTTATGCAGAGGGGGAACGATGGTGGGGGAAACACGTGAGGAAGGGGGGAAGTTTTATTTGAGGTAAAGTGACATAAAATTATGTCGCAACAAAACAAATAAAATAAATTTTGAAAAGTCAAGTTATTTTTTAGAAAATTTTACGATGAATTTCAAAAAGGACGGAAAATGTGGTAAAATCCAAGCCAAAACGCCCAATCCGTCAATCGCGATTGACGGATTGGGCGGTATAATTTGCTTTTGAAGATGAAAATGTGTAAATCATTGTACGCAAAAATAGTCGCCCGTCAGACGACTTGTTGTTTTTTGAAAATACACTTTCAAAAATTAAAGTTGAGCCAATTGTTCGGCAAACTTTTCTGCCGAAGTCGCAAAGCAGAATATCTCGCGCGGATATGCGTTCACCCAATCTTCAATGAATTGTATCTGCTCGTCGGTATACGTCGCAAAGTTTGTGCCTTTTGGCAAGTGCCTGCGAATTTCACGATTCAGCCTTTCATTTGTGCCTCGCTCACACGACGTGTACGGATGACAATAATACACGTCTGTACGCTTTCCGCCGTATATAGACCTCTCCAAACCGTTAAAGTCCGAGAATTCAACGCCGTTATCCACCGTTATACTCTTAAATATCTTGCTAAAATCGCGCCCATATTTGCGTTCAAGAGAATCGAGGGCTTGCACAACCGTGCAGGGCTTACGATTTGGCAATTTTATTATGATTTCGTAGCGCGTTAAGCGTTCCGAGAGAGCCAATATCACGTCGCGAGAATGTTTTACGCCAACTATACAATCCATTTCCCAGTTGCCGAACGTATCGCGTGCAAGGATTTCAAGCGGACGTTTCTCTATGCTTGTACCGCGCGGAGCACGTTTTATAACAGTCTTGCGATACCTTTTCTTTTTCCTGTAACACGGTAAATCGCTCATTTTAAGGCGCAAAAAGAAGCCTTTCTCAATATAACGATACAACGTCGTTTTGCTTATGTCCGTTTCAAAAAGTTTTAATCTCTTGATTTCGCCGAGCACGGCACAAGGGGATAATTTGTCTTGCAGAACACGTTTTTCAATGTAACTTACAAACTCATAGTCTTTGCCAAGTTTTATAGGCGCACCGCGAGAGGTAAGATTAAACCTATACCGTTCTTCCGCTATGTGTGCGCTGTATGAATCTAAGTATTTGTACGTTTTATCGCCAAACCAATTTGTATGTTTTACCCTTTTGCGTTGATAATATCCGCGTTTTAATTCGTTGTAAATCGTTGCAAGGCACACGCCGAGCCGTTCGGCGATATCCCTTTTATGCAAACCTTCGTTAAAAAGCGTTTCCAACTGAATTCGCTGTGTAAATGTTAAATTCTTTGTTCCTTTCCGTTTCATTTTCGTCACCTTCCTTTGCCTTCCAATCCTACTGTTGACTATGCTTTTTGAATGTTGAGAGTAATACGCGACACCTTGCTATAATACGAGCCACGCGCGTTGCGCGCGGTAGCAAGGTGTCGCGTATTTGACCGACCGACAGACCCGTTCGGTCGCAAACAAAAGGCGTTTCCGCGCTAATCCGCTTGCGGATCACGCCTTTTTTTTGTTTTGCGGATTATTCCGATACGGTTTTCTCTTGTTTTTATGTCTGTCCGAGAACGCCGAAAACGCCGTATCTCAAAAATACACGGCGCAAAACCCTTGCTTATCCCTTGTTTCCGGTACGCTATGCTACCTTCGGCGGATTGCAGATAATGTCAATGAACGTCATCTGCTTCGTCTTGTAGCGCGCTATATCTCGCTCATAGTCGATGACGTCATCAAAAAGTAAATATTTCGTTACATAATCCAACATGGACGTTGCGATATCCTTATCCTTGACCTTCCTGCAAATTTCCGTCGGTATTCCGCGACTGTATACAATCCTTTCGCCTGTCTTGCTTATGTATTTGAGTAAATAGTTTATAGTTCCGCCGTACCGGAGTTCCTTCTCGTTCAATTCCTCAAAATCGTTTCTTCCGAACGAATCGGCAAAAAACGTATTGCTGTGCGTTGTCTGCATTTGCCCTTGCGCCGTACTGTAATCTTTGAGTTCCGCAATACTGCCTATCATTTCGCCGTCCGGGATATACATAATTGCGTGGAAATGCAGTCTGTGTGTTTCCGGAGCGTGTTCGAACACGCCCATATACTTCCAGCCACGGCGTGTGTGCAGGTTGGACAGGCAACGGCGCAACTTCTTGCGAAAACTTTCTTCGTCATGTTTTCTGTCATCGTAGGTAATTGTTACCCAATAATTCCACCTGTTCAAGTATGCTTTGCGACGAAACCGCTTTTTGCGGTTGCACATATTCTTGTATTTGCGGACAATCTTTTCCGAGACAAAACCGCCCATATCTATTATGTAGGGGAACAACGCCGTCATTTCATTTTGCACGTAATCCGCGAGCGCGCGCTTTTCAAGTCCGTTTCGGACAGCGTGAGAATAAAGGCTGTCAAAAGCAATATCCGTTGCGGTGAGTTCTCGCCCTGCCGAAACGCCTTTCTTATCTCGCTTTAAGCGCGGAACGGCAATATAATGACCGCCGTCGTTGTAGATCTTGTAAAGTCTTTCGTCTGTTTTGTCCTCGAAAAAGGGACTCGTTATCCCGGTTGAAATGTCAATCATTGTTGGTTACTCCTTTATAAGTTTTTTATTTGCGCCCCTACGACTGACATAAAACGATTGTGTGTAAAAAAAGTAAAGAAAAGGAGGTTAATCGCTATGATACACAACACACTACAAATAATTCTCGTATCATTGCAAATCGTTTTAGTGTTACTAAAACTCTTTGACGATTAACACTCCCAATCGGGAGTATAACACACAAGTCATTTTATGTCAATTGCCCCTAAAAGCCCCTATCCCACAGGGCGCATATGGTTTTCGTTTGTTTATGCTACAAAAGAGCATAAGCCTTTCGTCTCGCGCAACTTTTAATAGCACACACGCCCCGACAAAACCGCGCGACAAATCCGTGCTACGCTTCGCTAAATCGCCGTCGGCGATGTCATTGTTCCTGAATCGTAAATCCAGTCACAAGTTTCGCAATAAAGTAACTGTTTTGTTGTGCGAGTTCTGCAAACGTCGCCTTTTCCGTTTCGTATTCGTCCAAATCGTTTATCCCGATAGGTGAGCGCAACGCCTTTTTCACAAAAAAGTCGCTGAAACAGTCCGTAGAAAAACGCTTCGAATATATCTTCTTTGTGGAAAGATAATACTTACAATCTTTGCGCTGCCCGTCCATTGTTCCGCTTTCCACCTGCAAAGCCAATCTGCAATACCCAAACTGATTGTGTATATGCTTATACCTATTGTGAATTTTTGTAACCAAGCCTTTGAGCATATGCATTGTGAGAGTGTTGTCACCGCGCTGATACCGATAATTTTCGTAAAGTTTTTCAAACTTGCCGAAAACCCAATAATACAACAGTTCTTCAAGCGCGAAAAACGGCATAGCCAGTCTCTCGTCACCGCTTTCCGCTATATAGACGATATCCGTCAAATCGCGCGCGTTTGCGCCCCACGAAGTCGGACGTTGCTCGTCCGTTATCACACGCACAAACGGAAAATTGTCCACCGTCGCGCTATGCCGCACCATTTTGAGCCAATCGTCAAAATAATCGTTCTTTTGGTTTGCGCCTTCGTCACTCTTTTTCTTTTCGATATTTTCAAGATTGTTTCCGCGTTCCTTGCCGATTTCCGTCACCAAGACCACGCCAAACTCAAAATTATTTGAATTTGCGTTGTTTTCCACAACCTTGCGACCAAGTCGCAAACTGTCAAAATCGAGAATATGAGCGTGCCGTGAATAACTGTCCATAAGCCTGCTGTCCGTTTGGAAGAAGTCTGCGTGCCAGAGCGGAAAGTTTCCCAAGTCTGCAAGCACGCTGTCTACACGCACGGAGTAGTTCGAGATAAGCAACGAAGACTGCGTTATATAAATAAAATACAACTGCACATACGTTTCTATCGTTTCCCAAAGATACGTCACTTTGAGTTTATCGTCATAAAACAAGCCGTATCTCTCGAAGTCGTACATAAAAATGTTGCGACGCTGCCGTCTGCGCTCCCACTTTTTGCGCTTGCTTATAGCAAATCTCTTGCACGTTGCGAGATTGTACACAGAATGATTATCCATTGCCTTTTTAAGCGCGTTTTCAAGGTTTATCCACGGAAAGTTTGGGAATTTTAAGTCGTTTTCGAGAATCTTCTCAAACGCTTTATCCCGAAACATAACTTCTTGCGACAATGCAACGTCCGTGATAAAGGTCGTTTTCTTTTTACCCATTGTTCCGCAAGCCATAAAGACAATGGGGCGTTCGTTGATGAATCCGCGATTTTTCATCTCGTTGTGATTGAGCACCGCAAAGCCTATCTTCTTGCGGATTATGTCAAAGACAATGAGCGCAACAACGCACCACACATACCACGGAATGAAATTGAACGGAGTCCACAAGTCTATAAACAGTTTGTATACCTGCCGATAGATATGAGCCACGTCCCACGTCACTGCGAAATAGAGATAAAACGCGAAGAATTCTATTGCGATAGCAAACAGATTGAAGTTGTATGCCCAAATCACCGCCCACAATATGTAATACGCCTTGTTGTCCTTAACGAACGCTATGAAATCCGACACCCATTGTTTCAACGGGATATATGTTTTTGCAGTTATCCGTTTTGCGACTTTCAACGCTTTGGAATCTATGTTATAGTCGTTGTTTTCCTTGTCCAAAACTTGTTTCATAAGCAAGTAAAAGACAAGAAGAAACGGAATGACATACAATGTTACGTTTGCCAAAATCAAAAGCAGTTTACCGAGGAAGTCTATATACCCGACGGCATTTTCCGCCGTGATTATCATATCCCAGTACTCGTGCCATTTGACTTTGAATTCGTCGAAGGTTTCGGGAAGAGACGGAACAGAGGAAGAAGGCATATTAGGAAGGTTGAAAAACGGCATTTTGGGCAAATCGTTGACGGTTGCCGTGATGTCCGTTTCAATGCCGAACATTTTACAAAAGTAAAACGCAGTGGACAATCCAAAGTCCCGAACGCTCTCGACAACTCTTCCGAGCGCGGACGGAAACACGAATATTGCCAACAACACAAACAACAGCGTTATTGCCACACAAACAAAATGCCTGTAATCTGCCTTTCCTTTGACCTTCATCATACCTTAAATCCCGTCCACACAAAATATCCGACGATTATTATCACGACCACGCCGAGCAACACAAATCCCAACTTTTTTGCCGTGCCTTTCATACAAGTTCCGTAAATCCTTTCGCTTTCCACCAAGCAAGATTTTCATCGTTTTCGACGTATACGCCCGACACGTTTATAAAACCGTATTGCCCACACGCCTTGCCGTATACCTCGTCTTTGTCGTTCCCGACCATTCTTTTATACTTGTTTTGATACTTAGTTCCCCACTTGAACGTTACAAAATACCGTCTGTTTGCCATACTTACACCTCACTTTGATAAATTTTTCTTTTGTGATATACTTTTGCTATGGAAACAAAAATTTGCAAAACCTGTCACAAGTCATTTGTACCACTAAAAGCCGACCACGAATTATGTTATGATTGTTGGCGCAAAACGCAACGAACGTGCAAAAATTGCGGAGCAATCATCAACAACTTGCCAAGCAACTATTTTTATTGTGAGAAATGCAACAAAAAGTTGTTTCACGCAAAATAATGCTTGATTATACTTTCTATCTCACAAAATGCGACATACGCCACCGCTTGCAAATCTGCAACGTGTGAAATGCGATTATCTCGATAAAAAATCATATCGTTGTGCAAGTCGGCGCTCAAGTTTTCCAAATTGAGATCCAACTCGCTTTTTACGCGACTTTTGTTGATGATATCTTGAACGGCAAAGTCCACCAAACGACGAACGGCAAAGAATTGAGACAACTCGCTTTGACCTGCGCTCAACATAGTTTTTTCTCGTTCAGACCACTCACGCGCCTTGTCATAGAGAAGTTCCAAAACAAACTCTTTTGTTTCCTTAAACGTTGATGATTGTTCCGTTACGATATCAAATACATTTTCCATACGTTCACCTCACTTTGATAAATTCGATTGACTTTTCAAAATTGCTTTCGTATAATGAGTATAAGAAATGAGCGACTACTCGGTGGATAAAACTTTGCTGTTTATCTTACGAACGGTTCATTTCTTTTTTTTATACTTGCTTTTGGATTTACGGTTTGTGCGCTTCTTATAAGTTTTTATAATATGTCGCACAACAGGCTTGTCCTTATCGTCAAAACACCAATTGCGCTTAGGCATTTTATCCAAGTCTTTTGCACGCAAAGTATGTGGATTAGTGCCTATATACGCCTTTTTTGTATCTTGTGGATTGGGATTTTTACTCAACGGAACAACATGATGCTTGCTGTCGGGTTGATGTGTTAATCCCAAAGATTTGTATTTCCCAGAACGAGTTTTCCCAAATATGTATTGCGGATGATCTGCATAAAGTTTGCTTTCCGAATATCTAAACTCGTTCATGGGAATATACTTGCGAGATTGTTTTTTCTTTCGTCTTGCCATATTTACCTCAACCAAGTTTTCCATATCGAAAAGATTGATTTGTTATAAAACATAATGTAATTACCGCCTTGTTTTTTTACGTTTTGCAGGATTGTTGCGCGTTTTTGCTTTTCCTTTTTTGAAAGACTTTACAAGACCGCCTATTGCCTTGAACGGCAATTTTATGAGCATAATCACAAAGTTGATTATATGAGGCAGAATCGGCGCAAGCAAAATCAACAGCAACAACAGGGCAACGACAGCGAGTATGATTTTCCACCATTGCAACACGCTCGGAGGGGGATTGAGACCATTGATAATATCCAACGGACTTGAAACAACAGGTATAACCTTATATGTGCCGTTTTTGTTGAAGGTCAATTCAATGATATCAAAATCAAAGAAACACGTTTGTTGTGCAACATATCCGCTTGCCGAACCGCCACGGTTTATTTTGGTCATAGTTGCTTCTTCGGCATAGTAGTCCGTATTTGCAAAACGGAACAGCACCACACGATTGCCTTTTAACTTCTCGGCTGTGTAGAACGCGCGCAAGTTCGATATATCGTCTTGATTGACAAGGAGACTGCTCGCAATAGCAGCGGAATCTGCCCCGCGCAAATCCTCGTCTTTTACTTCATAAATAGGCAACACGTTTTTATAATCGCCGTCTGTTTTCGGAGCCCAAAAACCATATTCCCACAACTTTTTGAACCAACTATGATTACTGTCATAACTGCTTAAATTAAAAGTGTCGGACAAATCAATCGTCTTGTCATTGTGTCCGATAGTACGCCCCGAATCAACAGTCGTTTCAAATAGATCCTTGCTTATCTGCCTACCGTTGCAGTCTATATAACCGTGCCCCAAATTGTTTTTGTAGTTATAGATGTAATTCGCCACTTCGGAGCCGTCTACCTTGCCTGCAACCGGGGAAGTGTAGAACAAATCCAAAAACGAGTTGATTTGAGGAGACGGACTATAAAACACAAAAGGCAACAAATTTGAAACCTTATCACAAGATTTGTCCCACCCTTTTCCGACACCGCCAACCTTGTAATCGAGCATATCTACGTTAAAAGTCCAGTAATATGAAACGGTGCCTTCTTGAAATGCTTTAAGAGCATATGCGTAAAACGGTATATTTTTATCGTGAGCGCGAATCACTGAATCGGAATCAGGATTATGTGCGCCAACCTCTTTACCATTATATTGAAGCGCATAATCCACAAACGATTTATCGTTCAAAACCAATGCAGGCTTCGTCTTGTACTCCCACCACTCGGCGCGTATCTTTTGCAAATTGCCATAGTCATTAAAAACCCTATTAGGCACAGAAAAATAAACCGTGTTAATTTCGTTATAATGACCTCTGCCCAAACTTGAAACATTAGTACGATAATATGTACGATTGACATTCAATTTCAAAGTTTCTAACTCTTGCACAGAGCAGGACAACGTATCTTCATCCGAATTGCCAAAACCTTTGGCATATCCTGTAAACTTGTACGTTCCGCCTACGGTGTACTCGGTTGCGTTTTGTTTTCCGCTTGTAAGCAATTCAATACCCGAAACGTCATATCTACGCTCATTCGCGTTTACACGCTCTACCATTGATTTGCCGTCTATTTTCTTATCTACAACTTTGAATTTGTAAAACAATCCCCGATAATTTGCTTTTTCCGCTTTGTTGCAAAACTTCAAATTAAACTTTTCGTATCTTGTCGCGCTGTATATGCCGTCCTCGTTTTTTGTCCACGCAACAGCCATTTGAATTTTATTTTGTCTGCTGTTCTCGACGATATTCAAGCCCTTAGGATTGTAAACATACACATATATGCCGTAATGTCCACGCATATTGATTTTGTACGAATAACAATATTCAACAAAGTTTATAATCCGCACGTCTTTTGTTTCGTCAAATGCATAATCCAAAATATCAAACGGCTTGCCGTTCACGGTTGAAGATTGCAAATCGTCCAAAACGTTGGTATCGTCAAAACTTTCGCTTTGAGCAACCGCAACGCGCCCCAAATCTTGCACGGCAAAGAATACCGTGCAAAATATGAGCGTAAACACAAGCGCACATAACAAAACACTGTTTTTATGTAATGCGTTTTTCATCAGAATACAATCTCCGTTTTATCAAGCGTAACACGCAGCATTCCTGCAACAAATCGCAATCCCAACGTTATTGACACCTTATCGTTGTACGACTTAACCGTCAGCAAGAACAAATCCTTGTCATAATCCACCTCATCGTCAAGGGTTATTTCGCCGTCGGGGAAAATACAGGCAAGCATAATTTCCATATCCGTTCCCTTTGCAGTCAAAGACAATCCCGATTCCGTTTCGGTTATGTCAAAACACTTTTTGAAATCGAGGTTGTCACCTACGAAGTTGTAACTGTCCTCGCCAACCTTGAATCCGAAATCCGCTTCGGGATTTGCCGTGATAGAATATGAGTAACCGCTCAAATCCTTTTTGAACAATCCAAAAACATATTTTGTTTCAATGCTCAACGGCTCAGTTGTGGATAATACATAACCGCCTTTGTTTTCCAAAACGTCCTTTCCGTCAACTTTGAGATAAAACGACTTGAAGTCTGTAGTCAGTCCGTTGGTGAAGTAAACCACGCCACCGCAAATTGCAAGGACAAGCAAAACAACAAGCAAATAAACAAGTATATTCACATAATTTCTTTTTTGTTTTGCCATAATTCACCTTAAAACGTTATAGCCGAATTCGAAAGTGAAATCGAACTTACGGGAGCATTAAGCAATATTTGCCAAGAGCCGACTTTTGAATTGTTGTAATACAAATCCAAATAAAACACGTCGTATTCCCATTCGATTTCAGACTGCTCATCGAATTGAAATGTTTTGCCGTTTGAGAATGTTTCAGAACCAGAACGTGAATTCCAAACGAAATGTTTTACGCCCTCATAAGAGCCGTCAGAAAACGTAAAATACAAATTAATTGTATAAGACGGAACACGAGAAGTTTTTGAAGCAAACATAATGCCTGCGGGTTGCTCTTGTACATTTGACGAATCCAAAATTTGTTTTTCACCGTGTTCGTCGACAATCTCTACTTTGTACGATACGATACGTTTAAGATAATCGACGGTCAAAGTTGCATAGGCGCAATTAAGTCTATCGTGAACCTTAATCACGACTTGCTCGGCAAATGCCTGTTTACAAGTGACGGTACACGTCAAAGAATCTTCGGATACACTGATAGTGACATAGTCCGTTACGGTCTTGCCGTTTGCCCACGCCGAACTTTTGTTCTTGAATGCGATGCCCCAAACAAGTTTGTCATACTGAACAATGTTAGCAGGCGTAACAGTTGCCGTAACAGTTTTAGTGACCGTACCGTCTGCCGCAGTTGTAGCAACACCCGACATAAGCGATATGTTTTTAGCCTCAACCGTTTTTACGACGTAAGAATCTTGAATCGACATATCATTCGATACGTTCAAATCCTCGGAAGAAGCACGAAGCCCGAACACAACGCCGAGAACCGTGCCCACTATAATGAGCGCGCAAAGAACAACAGCACCCACAATTTGCCATACATTATATTTTGTAGAATTGTTTTTCATTTTTATCACCTTGAAAATACTTTTGTCGAGGGGACGAAAAAACACCCTCAACATTTAGAAACGTCACGACTTCGCGCCGACGTACTTTGCGAGAATCTCTGCGTTATAAACCTCGGTCACAGTTAAATCCAAACCGAAACTTCTAAAAACTGCCAAGTCGGAATCAGAAGTCAAATACGAACCATTAGAAGACCAGACACAAGCAGAACCTAAGGTAACAAGAGAAATAACCTCGCCGTCCACAGTACCAATTTGAACCGAAACAAAAAAGTTATCATTGTTGGTCTTAACAAGGTAGTAGATTCCTCCACCGTCTGAATCCGCAGATTCAATTCCTTTGATAAGTTCTTGAATATCAACTCCATTAGCGAAATTCCATTCGAAGCCCGAAATTGTTTGTCCTGCTCTCATAACTTCATACTTAGCGGTTGCTTTTGCAACCGCTTCTTCTGTTTTCGTGTACGTTCCGCCGATGTAGTGCGCAAGTCTGCCTGCATTTTTCACCTCGGTGATTTTGCAAGCGTCAAACGACTTGATCGCCTCGATTGCGGAATCATTGAATCCGTCTGCACTCGTGCAAACGCTTTGTCCGTTGACGTTGAGAGAGTAAGAACTCTTCTTGTCTGCGATAGTTTCCACGACGTTGACATAAACATTTTCATTGTCCGTTTTCACAAGCGCATACGTTTTCGTGCCTGCTTCCTTATCTTCGACCGCCTCGACGTTCTTGATGAGTTTTGCAAAATCTACCTCAAAATCCTTGCAGACCTCGAAGCCGGTAATCTCTTGACCTTTCTTCATTCTGTCAAAGTTTTCAAGCCAGCCATACGGATTGACAGTCTTGAAACCTTGAGTGAGAACCGCCGAAACCGCTACACCCAAAATGATGAAACATAGGAAAGTGAGAATCCACTTGAAAAAGTCTTTTCTTTTGTGTTTTTTTAATTCGTTCATTTTTTTCACTCCAAATTTTGTATTTTATTCACGGATTCTGCCGTGTCAGTTTTTGCTTGACAACATAACAGCATTTAGCGTATTATAATGACAAGGTACGCACCCCTATTTGTAGAATCACATCTGCAAATAGTGTTATCGAGAGCAAATTGCTGTTCGATAGTGCACTTGAAGAAGAAGTAATCACTTCTTCTTTTTTTTCCGTCGGTTTTTTGCGCCAGTGTGGTACAAAGCCTTATCCGTATCACGTTTACTTAATGTAAAACGTTCTTTCTGTTCGGGGAATACACGTTTGTCATTCAATCGCAATCTTTGCTTTGACATACGATTTATCCCAAACTTTTGATAATCCACGCCAGTGCGTACTTTCAAGCCGTATCGTTCGCGATTGATTTCAACAAGTGCTTTATCAGCGTTCTTGCCGTTCTCGTCAAATATCTTGATAGATTTGAGTTTCGCAACCTTTACGCGCTCGCCGTCGTCAATAACTACGACATAGTCGCGTTCGGGTTTCGTTTCAACGTCTATGTACTTTGTTCGTCCGCGATACACCTTGCCGACGTTTCCGCCTTTGTTTTTCTTGCTTGCCATAGGCTAATTAACCCAACGCCGACTTTTTACGTCATACATACAAGTTTCGTATTTCGTATAATCGTATTTGCCACACGGCTTGTGCGCTTTATAAAAAGTAACAGTCCGTCCTTTATTGCCTTTTACGGCAAACTTTGCTTTTGATACAATGTCACGCTCACGATAACCGCCCGAACGCAACATATCGTGTTTTTGTTTTGATGTAACTTTGACAAATGGCATATTAACTCTCCGTGATTATTTGTTTTTTTACTTCGTCAAAGGTTTCTGCCACGAACACCCCAGACGATTCGCCGTCCAAATCCGTACTTGTTTCAATAAACACCGTGCCTTTCTTGTCACACGCCACCGTCGTTATCTTGTCTACCGCCACGAGATACTTGATATCTCGCTTATAATCCGTCACTTCAATAAACTTCATTTTCTTTCAATCACCGTCCTTTTTCGTTTTATTCGTCAAAGGGTGACTCGCTTGCCACCCCTTGACCCTGCATATATCTACGCAACCTTTCCATCACCCCCGTTCTCATTTTTCGCAAAAGCCGTCAGGAGCATATCCAAATATGTCTTGTCACTGTTGCGAGACGGTTTGATTTTGTAGGAATACACGTTGCCGTCATCGTCCTGCACACGCGCTTCATATACGGTATAATGCGTATCTCTGCCTTTATCGTCCGTCATAACTTCGTCACGCATAACAACGTTTACGTCCTTTTCAAGACTGAACAAAAGGTCGAGAACCTCATATCCACCTTGGTCGCTTGCCACAAAATCAGCCCTTATTTCACGTCCGAGTGCATATCCGCGGATAAAATACGAAAACATATCTTTTCCGTCTTTGCCTTTGAACGAATCGCGTTCGAGAATGAGATTGTTGAGTGTACTTTTGGTTGCCTTCATTTCTTGTTTCTTTTCGTTTGCCATACTTTTGCTGTACTTCCTTTGACGTTGGTCGTCACCCGATTTTTCATTTTCCTTACGGATACGGATATAAGAGCAAAAGGAGTAAACGCCCGATATATCCGTTTCGCCCGACTTTCACAGGCTCATCAGTCCGCTTCGGCTGATTCGTGTGCGCAGGAGGGAAACGCACACAAGTCCCAAATGCTAATAAATAAAATCAGTTGTAACTTTCGTTGTGCCTTTTAAGGCGCGACCGTTGCCCCAAATATCAGAATGTTTGTCGCAGACAAACTTCTTTTCGGAGCGTTCGTAATAGCCTTTTGTATAGGTTTCACGGCTCATTTTTCCGTTCTTATCAAGAGTGCGAAAATATGTTCCTTTCGGGAGTTGCCGCAGTTCGCAAGTTCCGCAAAAATCTGCGGATAATTTCTTTAATGGCTTCAAAGTTGCTTTTGTCTTTTTCATGAGTTTTCTATCCTTTGTTTATTCTTCAACCATATATTCGTCGCAATCGGCGCACATAATGTTGACTTGTCTTGTCGCGCGTACACTCGTGTGACATACAGGACATACATACTTGCGCGTACTCGATGATTTCACCACCGAACCACTCGAAAGCGGACTGCGATAAATCATACTTTCTGCGTTTTCTTCCGAAAAACGCTTAATCAGATCTGCCGTTTCGCTCGTTAACGACGTTTGAGACCAACCGATTTTGTCTACCTTGACAACAGTCAAGCCGTGACCTTCGGCAATCTGTTTGAACAATTTATTGTGATATACACCCGAACGGGAACAATCTTGAAGATTATGGACACTTGCAAATTGGTGACACATTTCGTGAATCATTGTGCTTGCAATTTCTTCGATAGGGCGGTTAAGGTATTGAGCGCACATATTCAATTCGTGTACGCCTTCGTCGTCTTTGTTCTCGTGCCAAACCTTATTGACAGACCACCAACCATAAGTTTTGTTACGTGAATCGACCTGCACCGTAATAACAGGTTTCACAAGTTCGCCACCGAACAAATTTTTGTTGATAAAGTCGTACAGTTTTCCGAGATACGCGACCGTTTCAATATACCTTTCCGTTCCGTTTTCCAATTTTCGCTGTCCTTTATATAAAAAAATGTATCGAAGTCGGCTTTCCAACTTTCGATACAAATATAAAACTTTACGAAATAAAATAAATTTTCGGAAATATTCGACTTTCGTTTGACACGGGTCGCTATTTTTGTTAGTATATACGAGCAAAGCAGAGGTATTGCCTTTCACCATCAGCCTTCGGCGATATGGTTCTCACTTCAAAAAGTCTTGTCTATGATAAGGACAGTGGTAAGTGTTGAGGCAACTTTGCTTCGACACTTCTTTTTTATGTAATAAACCTTTCGAGGTGTATAGGAGTAGCAATTTGAAAGAACTGCAAATCAATGAACAAATCCGAGACAGAGAAGTGCGTCTCATCGGCGACGACGGTCAACAGTACGGCGTTATCTCCATGAGAGATGCACGAGCGATTGCGGAAGAAAAAGGGCTTGACATCTGCAAGGTTTCGCCGCCTTCCGTTCAGCCTCCGACCTGCAAATTGATGGACTACGGCAAATATCGCTACGAACAGCAAAAGCGCGAAAAGGAAGCCAAAAAGAATCAGAAAGTGATGGAAATCAAAGAAATCCGCCTTTCTGCGACAATCGACATCGGCGACACCACAAGGCTTGCCCAACAAACCGCAAAATTCCTCGCGGACGGCAACAAGGTCAAAGCGTCGATTCGCCTCAAAGGTCGCCAACAAGCGCATCCCGAAATCGCGGTCAAAATCGTTGAAGACTACATCGCGATGGTCGGCGGCGAATTTACCGTCGAGAAAAAGCCCGTGCAAGAAGGTCGTATGATTTACACGATTCTTGCGCCGGCACAAAAGAAATAACGACACTATTGTTGCTTGCCTCGCAAGCAAAAGCAAAATAAAATAGGAGGCAGACCTATGCCAAAACAAAAAACACATAGCGGAGCAAAGAAGCGTTTCCACGTTACAGCAAACGGTCTTTACAAGAGAGGCCATTCTGCACACAGCCACCTTCTTACCAAGAAGACAACCAAGAGAAAGAGAGATCTTCGTTCCATCGAGTACGTCGACGAAACGAGATGCGGAGAACTCAAAAAGTTGTTGCCGTACAAATAAGGAGATTGAACAATGAGAATTAAAAGAGCAGTAAACGCAGTCAAAAAGCGTAGAAAAATAATGAAACAAGCAAAGGGTTACTATGCAGGCAAGCATTCCCTTTATCGTGTTGCAAAGCAACAACTTCTCAAGAGCGGCGTGTACGCATACGTTGGCAGAAAGCAAAAGAAACGCGATTTCAGAAGCCTCTGGATTGCTCGTATCAATGCTGCCGCACGTTTGAACGGTATGAGTTATTCAACTCTTATGCACGGTCTTAAAGTTGCCGGTATCGACCTCAACAGAAAGGTTTTGAGCGAAATCGCAATCAGCGATCCCAAAGCGTTCACGGCACTCTGCGACAGCGCAAAAAACGCTCTTGCATAATAGAATAATCGTTTTTCAATGTTGCGCATAGGTTTTATGCGCAACATTGATTTAGAACCGTTTTCGGATTTTCGCCCTCGTTTTTGAGTCGAAAGCCGATATTTAAGGCTGTTAGAATGACAGAAATCATCACTTCCACCAAAAATCAATTCGTGAAGAAGGCGCGCTCGCTTTCTCAAAAGAAGTTCCGCAAAGAGTCGGGATTGTTTTTGGTTGAAGGGACGAACGTAATAAAGGATATGCCGTCGAGCGTAGAGGTCGAATACGTGCTTGCCACTTTGCAAAGAAAGGACGAAGTCGAGCGCACATTCGGCGAGGAGCGCAGCGAAAAATCTCGCGAGGCTCTTGCTTTTACGCGCGCGCAAGCGTATTATGTGAGTGACGAGGTTATGCAGTACGTTGCGGACACGGTTTCGCCGTACGGCATAGTGGCGATTTGCAAAATGCCGTCAACCGAATTTGCTATGCCGAAGGGCAACGCGGTTTTGCTCGACGGCGTGAGCGACCCCGGCAATCTCGGCACGATACTGCGCACCGCAGCCGCTTGCGGCTTTAGCGACGTATATCTTTTGGACACGGCGGACGTTTTTTCGCCTAAAGTGGTGAGAGCGACGCTCGGCGGACTTTTCAGAGTACGCTTGCACGAGATAAACGAAAGCGACGCGCTCGAACTTATGAGCGAAACAAACAGCGCGGTTTTGGATATGGGCGGAATGAATATTCTTCAAAACAAACCGTCCTCGCCCGTGCTTTTTGTTGCGGGCAACGAGGCGCACGGCGTGAGAGATTCTCTCAAACGCGCGGCGAAAAACACCTATTCGTTGCCTATGAAAAACGAAATCGAATCATTGAACGTTGCGGTCGCAACCGCAGTTTCGATGTATCAAACTTTATAAACAGGAGAACAATATGAGCGGACACAGCAAATGGCATAACATTCAACAAAAGAAAGGCAAAACCGACGCGGCGCGTGCAAACGTGTTCACCAAAATCGGACGCGAAATCGCGGTTGCAGTCAAAGACGGTGGCGCAGACCCCAACAGCAACAGCAAACTCGCGCAAGTCATCGCCAAAGCAAAAGACAACAATATGCCCAACGACAACATTATGCGTTCCATCAAGAAGGCAAGTGGCGAACTCGGATCTATCAACTACGAAGATATGACCTACGAGGGCTACGGCGTAGGCGGAACGGCAATCATCGTAGAAGCGCTCACAGACAATAAAAACCGCACAGCAGGCGACGTTCGTCACTTGTTCGACAAATTCGGCGGTTCGATGGGTACGACGGGTTGCGTTTCCTTTATGTTCAAGCGTAAAGGCGTTATCACAATCGCAAAAGAGGATATCTCTGAGGACGATTTGATGATGTACGCTCTCGAAATCGACGGTTTCGAGGACATCAACTCCGACGACGAGGATGTTTTCGAGGTCTATGCGGACACTGCAAAACTTCAATCGGTGCGTGAAGCGCTCGAAAAAGACGGCATAAAGGTGCTTTCGGCTGAAGTCGATATGATTCCCGACAACTACGTCACGCCGAGCGCGGAACAACAAGCAACCATCATCAAGATGATTGACAAACTCGAAGAACTCGACGACGTTCAAAACGTCTACCACAACGCAACTCTCGACGTCGAAGACGAAGAATAATTCTCGTACAAATATAATTTGTACGCTTGACAATCTAACCCGCAGGTGATATACCTATTGTGCAAAATATGAAACGAGTTTCATATTCGAATGTAATGCGGGCTTCGATTGAGAGTATTGATTTGACTTTCGAATCGAACTTGCGACGTACAAAAGGAAATTAAATTTTAGCGCGAAAGCGCAACAAGGTTATATATGGACAGAATTTATCTCGATCATGCGGCAACCACGCCACTATCGAACAAAGCGTTCGAGGCTATGAAGCCTTACTTTACCGATGTGTTCGGCAATCCTAATTCCCAACACATATACGGTCGCGAAGGTGCAAAAGCCGTTGACGACGCACGTCAAATGCTTGCAAATTGCATAGGCGCAAAACCGAGCGAGATATATTTTACCTCTTGCGGTACTGAAGCGGACAACTGGGCTGTCAAAGGCACTGCGCTTCAAAATATCCAAAAAGGCAAACATATCGTCACGTCGGTCATCGAGCATCCTGCGATTTACACCACCTGCAAGCAACTTGAAAAATACGGTTGGGAAGTCACTTATCTCCCCGTTGACAACGAAGGTTTCGTATCGCCCGAAGACCTCGAAAAGGCAATCCGTCCCGACACGGTGCTTGTGAGCATTATGTTTGCAAACAACGAAATCGGCACGGTCGAACCTATCAAGGATCTTTGCGAGATTGCGCACAAACACGGCGTATTGTTCCATACGGACGCTGTGCAGGCAACGGGCGCGATTAAGTATAACGTCAAGGAATTGGGCGTTGATATGCTTTCTATGTCGGCACACAAGTTCTACGGTCCTAAAGGAATGGGTATGTTGTATGTCAGAAACGGCATCCGCATCGAAAAACTCCTCACCGGCGGCGAGCAAGAAAGAGCGCACCGCGGCGGCACGACCAACACTCCCGGCGTTGTGGGTATGGCAGTCGCTCTCGACGACGCACTCAAAACAATCGAAGAGGACGACAAGTACGTCGCGTCCCTTCGCGATCACTTTGTAGAGCGCGTGTTGAACGAAATCGACGACATCTACTACAACGGCGCAAAAGACACGTCAAAACGCCTTCCCAACAATGCGAATTTCAGTTTCCGCTATATCGAAGGCGAATCCATCTTGTTCTCGCTCGACCTTGCGGGAATAAGCGCGTCGTCGGGCTCTGCGTGTTCGTCAGGCTCTCTCGAACCGTCAAGAACGTTGCTTTCAATCGGCGTTCCCGTCGGCACGGCTCACGGCTCGATAAGATTTACGTTCGGCAAGCACAACACGATGGAAGAAGTCGATTACACCGCCACCGAACTCGTCAAAATCGTAAAGCGACTCAGAGATATGTCGCCTCTTTACAAAAAGTAATAGGGCAGAAGGACAGCGAACGGAAAATGCGCAAAGGTGTTACAAAGCGGTCTTGCGCACAAAATACGAAATAAATCAAGGCATAGCCTTTAAGGAGTATATATATGTACAACGAAAAAGTTATGGAAGTTTTTAAGAATCCCCAACATATGGGCGAGGTTGAAAACTACAATGCAATCGGCACGGTAGGAAACGAAGTGTGCGGCGATATTATGCAAATCACGATGCGTATCGAAGACAACGTCATCAAGGACGCAAAGTTCAAGACGTTCGGTTGCGCAGCGGCTGTTGCTTCGAGTTCGACGGCAACGGGAATGATCATCGGCAAGACGATCGACGAAGCACTCAAACTCACCAACAAGCAAGTTATCGAGGAACTCAACGGTTTGCCGCCTCAAAAGATTCATTGCTCTGTGCTTGCAGAAGACGCAATCCGTATGGCAATCGATTCTTATCTCAAAGGCGAAGTACCTTCAAAGGAAACCGTTTGAGATAGCAAGTTCAACTTCACATCGGACAATCCGCACTCAAAAAGTGCGGATTATTTTTTGGGCGATTGATTGAAAAATTCAATTTATTTTAGTCATTTATTTCGATTTTTTATTTATGATGTGCCAATTTTTACGGTGCGACCACACTTATTGGCAATTTACATCTAAACACGATAAGTGTTGCAAAATGCCGATTTTGGACAATATCGCGCATATTTTTGTTTATAAAAGCACAAAACGTGTATTTATCTGTTTATAAAATACACGATTTGTGTTATAGAGGATAAATGAACTGGACTTCTTATTACATAATAATGTCTTCGATTTTGTTTACAAAGGCACGTTTTGCTTTTTTAAGCGAATTGTTCGTCATACTGCAATATAGAGCGGTAGCGGTAGCCAACCCGAGCATTGTGCCGATGATAAGTGAATTTTTCATTTCGTTGCCTCCTGATTCTATTGTTTGCACATATGCGCTCTGTATGCGTGGAAAAATCTGACAGCCGCATTTCAATCGCGTTCGATAGAAGCAAAACGATACCTTCGAGCGTTAATAATCAATTTGAATTGTATTTGCCATTGACAAAAATCCGTTTGGATATATAATTAACTTATGAAAAAGAGATTGTGTCTAACGGTTATATGCGCCTTGCTCGCGTGCGTGCTGCTCGTGAGTTTAACCTCGTGCCTCAAAATCGGTATGAAGCAAAACGCCATTGAATCTCGGCTCAAAGAGGCAGGAGCAACCGTTTCTTATGAACGTACAACACCTATGACAAAGGGCGCAAGCGGATATGTGTTTGACGATCTTGTCCTTTCCACCAAAACTTACACCCACACCGTTGACGGACAGGAAACCGAAGTCGTCGAACAACTCTACATCATCTTCTGCGGCAACGACGTCACCGCCGACTGGGCAGAGAATGTCTGCAAATCCTACATATCAGACAATAAATCCGAATCCGACAAATGGATTGCCTATCGTTACGACAGAGTGGTGATGTGTGGGTATTATGAACTCCTTTCAATCGCCCGCAATTATTAAAAACTTCGCTATTTGGCGAATAACTGTGTCAGATGCGATTCTTTCACAAGTCACGTACGACTAAGTACGCTCGTTGTTCAAAAATCGCATCTTCCTTGTTCTTCATCCAAATATCGAAGTTTTTTACTTGTGGAGTATACTTTGCGTTCTTCATCTCAATATCGCGGTTTTTACTTATGAATTTATTTCGCATTATGCATCGATTTATCGCGGTTTTACACGGTCGAAGTTGTTGGCGAATAACTGTGTCAACGCCCATCGCCTGTCAACTCATTTATGCTTTGTAAATTAGGGTTGCCATTCGATGGTCGTTTCCTTGTTCTTCATCCAAATATCGAAGTTTTTTATTACAATTTGTATTTCGCGTTCTTCATCTCAATATCGCGGTTTTTACTTATGAATTTATTTTGGATTATGCATCGATTTATCGTGGTTTTAGATTCTTTCGCGACAAAAGTATGGTGCGTGTACTCTTAAATTAAAGTTTCACCTTTCCTCAGGTGTTTAGACTTCGGCGTTTGCAAGGCAATCCGCCTCGTTCGCTTTGGCTACAACACATTC
>CAVBBF010000025.1:0-24237 GCA_963593735.1 Phascolarctobacterium succinatutens | reverse complement strand
AAATATAAGCAATAGACGAATTTTTGACTAAAGTATTCTAAAATTTGTTGGTTTTTAGAGTAAAAAATAAAAAATATTTTGATAAATTATAAAAAATAACGCTTGCAAAACTTTGTTTGCAAGCGTTATTTTCTTTTGGGGTGTGGGGTTAAACCCCACCCTCAATTATTAATTATTAATTATTAATTATTAATTATTAATTTGCTTGGCATTTGCAAGTAGCATTTCTATTCTAGTTAGCACGTTTTCCTTGCCCGTTTTTGCAGATGCAGACGTGACGAGAATATCTTTCGTGCCTACGCAAAGCGCGGTGGCAATGACGCTCAGACACTTTTGTTGTTGCGCCTTAGAGAGTTTGTCCGCCTTCGTTGCGATAATCGTAAACGGAATATTGTACGAGTACAAATAGTTGATAAGCATTTTATCGTCGTCGGTGGGTTCGTGGCGCATATCGACAAGCACAAAAACATTTATAAGACGCTTGCTCGTGCGCAAATAGTTTTCGATAAGTCCGCCCCACTTTTGCTTTTCCTGCTTGTTTACTTTCGCATATCCGTACCCCGGAAGGTCGACAAAATAGTATTCGCCGTTGTTTATCTCGAAATAGTTGAGCAAACGAGTTCTGCCGGGTTCTTGCGAGGTCTTGGCGAGTTTGTTTTGGTTCACCATCAAATTGATAAACGATGACTTGCCGACGTTGGATTTTCCCGCAATTGCGATTTCAGGCACGCCGTAGTCGGGCATCTTGCTCGCATCTGCCACACTCGTTACGAATTTTGCTTGTTTTATCATCTTTTGCACCTGTTATTTCTAACGTTTTCAAAATCGTTTCAAACGTAAAACTATAAAAATAGCGCATTAGATGCGCTATTTTTGTTTGTTATGCGATACAATCCGACGTTTTTTCAACGGCTTGTTTTCTCACCACGATAGGTTTTTCCGTCTTGTCGATGGAAGCCTTTGTGACGATAACTTTTTCGATGTCTTTCTCGGACGGGATCTCGAACATGAGTTCGAGCAACACGTCTTCGAGAATGGCTCTCAATCCTCTTGCGCCGGTGTTGAGTTGGATTGCCTTTGCCGCAACCGCTCTCAACGCGTCGTCCTCGAATTCGAGCGTAACGCCGTCGATTGCAAATTGATATTTGTATTGCTTTACAAGCGCGTTTTTCGGCTCGGAAAGGATTTTCACGAGGGCGTTTTCGTCAAGCGCATTCAAGCCCACGACGATAGGCACACGTCCGACAAATTCGGGAATAAGACCGTATTTGATGAGGTCGGCGGGTTGCAACGCTTTGATAAGTTCGTCGTAGCGATAATCGACGGTACCCTTTACGGCAGAACCGAAACCGAGTTTTGAATTATCCTTTCTTTGGTCGATAATCTTGTCCAAATCGACAAATGCGCCGCCGCAAAGGAACAAAATGTTCGTCGTGTCGAGTTGATAGCACTCTTGGTTGGGGTGCTTTCTTCCACCTTGCGGCGGAACGTTTGCAACCGTACCTTCGATAATTTTGAGCAATGCCTGTTGCACGCCCTCACCGCTTACGTCGCGCGTAATGGACACATTTTCGCCTTTCTTTGCGATTTTATCGATTTCGTCGATGTACACGATTCCGATTTCGGCACGCTTCAAATCGCCGTTTGCCGATTGAATGAGTTTTAAAAGGATGTTTTCGACATCCTCGCCGACGTAACCCGCTTCGGTGAGCGTCGTTGCGTCCGCAACCGCAAAAGGCACGTTGAGGATTTGCGCAAGCGTTTTTGCAAGCAATGTCTTACCAGAACCCGTAGGACCGAGCAAAAGCACGTTGCTCTTTTCTATTACAACGTCGTCGTTTGACTTGGAGCGCATTTGATTTATGCGCTTGTAGTGATTGTACACGGCAACGGACAATACGCGTTTTGCGCTGTCCTGACCGATAATGTATTCGTCGAGTTTCTCTTTTATCTCTTTGGGCGTATAAAGACTCAAACCGTCGCCTGCGGTTTTTTCGTCTTTTCCGAGCAAATAGACGCACTCGTCGATACATTCGTTGCAGATATTTATGCCGTTGGGACCGCTGATGATTTTTTCAACCTCGCTTGCGCCCCTGCCGCAAAAACTGCAATGTTGTTCTTTATGATAGTTTTCCATATACTTGATTATACTCCTTGTTTGGCAGATTTCTGCCTGCTTCGTGAGCGTCGGCAAACGAGGCGTATTCTCTCGTCGCGATTTCTGCTCTTACTTTCTCGAATAGAAAATTTTGTCGACAAGACCGTATTTTTCCGCTTCTTCGGCGTTCATATAGAAGTCGCGGTCGGTGTCAACCTCGATTTTGGAAAGAGGTTGCGACGTGTTTTGAGCAAGAATATCGTTGATACGCTTTTTGGTCTTGAGGATTTCGTTCGCCTGAATCGCAATATCGCTCGCCTGACCTTGCGCACCGCCGAGCGGTTGATGAATCATAATTTTTGCATTCGGCAAAGAAAATCTCTTGCCTTTTGCGCCCGAGGAAAGCAAGAACGCGCCCATCGAAGCCGCCATGCCGATACAAATCGTGGACACATCGCACTTGATGTAGTTCATCGTGTCGTAGATTGCAAAACCTGCGGAAACCGAGCCGCCGGGGCTGTTGATATAAAGGCTGATGTCCTTTGTGGAATCCTTGCCTTCGAGGTATATGAGTTGCGCGACGACGAGGTCGGCAACGTTATCGTCGATTTCACCTGTGAGGAAGATGATTCTGTCTTCGAGCAAGCGAGAGTAAATGTCGTAGGAGCGTTCGCCTCTGCCTGTTTGCTCGACAACCATAGGTATAAGTTGATTTTTGATGTTCATTATATCCTCCGTGCGTCGCGATATACGGATGTTTTCGAGTCGATTTTCGCGACGGATTTACGCTTTTGCTAAATTCCGAGTTTTCGATACCGCAAAAGCCGATTTTATACGCTTTCCGCCTGCGATAGGCAAGCGGAAAGCCTAAATGTTGTTTTCAAGTGCAACAGCACTCTTATTCTACACAAAATATCAAACGATTATTCTGCGTCGGTTGCGGGTTTTGCTGTCTTTTTGGTTGTTTTTTTGGCAGCAGGTTTCTTTTCCTCGGATTTTGCGTCATCGCTCTTGACTTCCTCTTCTCCTTCGCCGTCCGCTTTCTTTGAGGACTTCTTTGCCGCAACGTTCTCTTTGACGAGGAAGCCGAGCAATTTCTCGTTCATAATGGAATTGACGATATAGTCGATTTGCTCCTTGTGCAAAGTCTTCTTGAATTCCTCTACGGTTTGAGAAGAATCGCTTGCGAATTTCTCGATCTTTTCATCGATTTCCTTGTCCTCGATTTTGAGATCTTCCGCCTTGATGAGCGCTTCCATAACAAGACGTACTTTGACGGTCTTTTGCGCTTGATCCTTGTATTGATCCTCGAGTTGCTCTCTGCTCATATTGAGATATTTGAGATAATCGTCGAGTTTCAAGCCTTGATACATAAGACGATATTCAAATTCGTGAACCATATCTTCCGCTTCGTGATCGATCATTGCTTGCGGAATTTCAACGGTGGAAGCGTCGACGATTTTCTCTACGATTTCGTCTTCGAGGTCGCGCTCTGCCTTTTCTTCGGCTTCTTTAGTGAGGTTTGCCTTGATGTCCGCTTTGTACTCTGCAAGAGTGTTGAATTCGGAAACTTCTTTCACAAATTCGTCGTCGATTGCGGGAAGTTCTTTGACTTTGACCGCTTTAACCGTGCATTCGAACACCGCTTCTTTGCCTGCGAGTTGCTCTGCTTGGTAGTTTTCGGGGAAAGTTACGTTGACGTTTTTCACATCGCCTGCTTTTACGCCGACGAGTTGCTCTTCAAAACCGGGAATAAAGGTGTTGCTTCCGAGTTCGAGGTCATAGTTTTCCGCGCTGCCTCCCTCGAATTTTTCGCCGTTTACGCTGCCAACGAAGTCAATCGTAACGGTGTTGCCGTTTGCGGCTGCGGTGTCGACATCGATAAGACGCGCTTGTTTTTCTTGCTCTTGCGCAATCTTTTCGTCAACTTCTTTTGCGGTGACTTTGACCGCTTTCTTTGCAACGGAAAGACCTTTATATTGTCCGAGTGTAACTTCGGGTTTGACAACCATAACGATGGAATATTTTACGCCGCCGTCTTCGGTCATATCAACGTCGCAAACGCTGCCAACCGCCACGAAATCGTAATCCGCACTCTTTTCGAGATCTTCCAAAGAAGAATCGATGAGTTCGTTTACGGCGTCGCTGAAAAACACGCCTTGACCGTACATACCCTCGATAACCTTTTGGGGTGCGTGACCTTTTCTGAAACCGGGAACAGCATATTTATGCTTGGTTTTTTCGTAGGCTTGCTTGATTGCTGCGTTGAAAGCGTCCTTGTCAACCGTGTAGTTGAACTTAACTTGGCTCTTTTCCAACTTTTCTGCTGTGTAGTTCATTTGTCCTCCAAGTCCGCGCGAGCAAAGTCATTGCCCGACGGATATATGTTTTCTTAACAAGTGATAGAGATTATAACATAGATATTATTAAAAATCAATTAATTTTGTCGCATAGGATTGCGAGTTTTTATTCTCTCGCCTATCGCTCGCCGCCACAAAAAAAAAGAAAGACCTAAAAGGACGTAATTTATTGATTTTAGCGGCAAAAAATACTATACTGACCGTATGGGAAGCGACCTTTTCGCATTGAGTGCGCTCGCAAAGGAACTCAAAGAGGAACTTGTCGGCGCAAGAATAGACAAAATTCAACAACCCGAAGTGGACGAGTTGCGCTTTTTCGTACGCGCAAAAGGCAAAAATCAATGCCTTGTGGTGTCCTGCAACGCAGGCGCGCCCCGTATTCACCTCACTAAAAGCAAAAAAACGAGTCCGCAAGTCGCGCCGAACCTTTGCATGCTTCTTCGCAAATACTTGCTTTCGGCTACGATAGGCGATGTTTCGATATACAATTACGACCGCATAATACGCGTTCGCTTCGACGCAAAAACCGAAATGCGCGACGAGGCGACTTTCTATCTTTTCGTCGAGATTATGAACAGATATTCGAACATAGTTTTCACCGACGAAAACTTTGTCATTCTCGACGCGGTGAAACATCTTCCCCTCGACGTAGAACGCAATCACGTCGTGCTTCGCGGCGTACCGTATTCGCCCGTTCAGCAAAAGAAAATCAGTTATCTAACCGATTATTTTTCAATTTTCGACAATTTCAACGGCGGCGATTTGCACAGATTTATTCAAGACAATATATCGGGATTTTCAGGCGCGACGATTGAAGAATTGTTGCTTAGAGCAAACGTAAATTCAAACGTCGAAAAACTCTCCGCAAACGAAAAAGAACGCCTTTGCAAAGCCTCTCGGGATTTTGCGAGCGTGTACTCGTACGAGCCGAAAATTAAAATCCAACCTTGCATTATAAACGACAAGGAAGTTTACCCTATTCTCTATCGCTCGCTTGCCGATTCGACAGAATCCAACGTCGTGCGTTTCGATAGTATGAGCGAGGCGTACGATTCTCTTTTCACCGATTGCGACAAGGATATTCGCAACAAGGCAAGGCTCAAATCGCTTGCCACGATTGCAAAACATCTGCGCCAAAAAGTCGAAAAAAATATTGCGATAGACCTTCAAAAACTCGCCGAATGCGAGGATATGGACAAATTCAGACTTTGGGGCGAACTTATCGTAAACTACATCTATCTGATTAAAAAAGGCGACGAAAAACTCGTCTGCACCAACTATTACGACAACTCGCAAGTGGAAATTCCTCTCGATTTGCGCCTTTCGCCGTCCAAAAACTCGACGGCGTATTATGCAAAATACAACAAACTTAAACGTACCAAAGAATTTGTGAGCCAAAAACTCGAAAAGGACAAAAATTTGCTCGAATACGTCAAGTCGATAGAGGACGAAATCGCAAATCTGCCCTACGAAAGCGATACGGTCGCCATCGAACAAGAGTTGACTATGCTCGGCGGCACGAAAAAGAAGTCCGCAAAGAACAAAGTCCGCAAAGAAAAAGCCGAACCGCCCTACGTCTATTTTGTGGACGGATTCTATATTTACAGAGGCAAAAACAATATCCAAAACGACGAATTGACCTTCAAAATCGCCTCGTCAAACGATATTTGGCTGCACCTTAAAAACGAACACGGCTCGCATACGATAATCGTTACCGAAGGGCGGCAAGTCCCAGACAAAGTGCTGAAAATCGCAGGCGAAATAACGGCAAGCACCAAGCAAGCCTCTTGCGAAGTGGACTACACCGAACGCCGCAACGTCAAACGCAAACCCGACGGACACCCCGGACAAGTGATATACGTCAATTACAAAACTATGGTGTCCGAACCGAACCCGCACAAAAACCTCGAAACGCGCAAATAATGCGCGTTTTTAATTGCGTTTTTTATTTATGTAAATTAATAAATAAATTAAAGATTCCCCCTTCCTCACGTGTTTCCCCTACCGCCGTTCCCCCTCTGCATACTTTGAGGGAACCCACGGCGTCCGCTTCGCGTGGGGCAACACTGACGCGATTGACTTCGTAGCAATCGCTAGTTCGTTGCGAGCAACGAACGGCAGACGGGCTGTTGGCAATACAAATCGGCTGAAAGCCGTGGCACTGCGCTTTGTGCGCCAGCTACGCACCCAAACGGCGCAGTCGCTTGTACTTTTTTGTCAAGCTCGGCGCTCGCTAAGGTGTCGCCGCCTTGCGGCTCCAATTCCGCCTTCGAAACTGTTACAATTAATACACTAAACAGCGCTAAATCGATGGATAACGCGAAAGAGACACCCGAACGGCAACCCTAATTTACTAATCGTAAATGAGTTGACAGACAAAGGGTGCTGTAAGGAACGAAGTGACGGAATAGCGATTGCTACGCTTGCGTCAATCGCGTCCAAAGTTAGGCGCTGTTTGGCACAGTTTTTAATTTTTGTTGGACCAGATAGGGGCAGGCACTCTCCCCCCACGACTAATCAACCTCGACGGCGAAGTTTGATTGATTGGCATAATGGGGGCTGTGCCGAGAAGTCCGCCGAAAGATACGCTGCCCGAATTTTTGCCGTAAACGGGAATTACGCGAACGGCAGTGGTTTTGTTGTTGACTACGCCGATTGCGGACTCGTCGGCAATCATAGCGGAAATAACGTCGGCGGAGGTGTCGCCGGGGATTGCTATCATATCGAGTCCGACGGAACAAATTGCGGTCATTGCTTCGAGTTTTTCAAGGGTTAGAACGCCTTTTTGAGCGGATTCTATCATTCCGACATCCTCGCTGACGGGAATAAACGCGCCGCTGAGTCCGCCGACGTGCGACGAAGCCATAATACCGCCCTTTTTCACAGCGTCGTTGAGAAGTGCGAGCGCGGCGGTCGTGCCGTATCCGCCAACTAAGTCAACGCCGATTTCTTCGAGAATATGCGCAACGCTGTCGCCTTTTATCGGCGTGGGCGCAAGGCTCAAATCTATGATTCCGAAATGCGCGTCAAGACGTTTGGACGCTTCTTGCGCAACAAGTTGCCCGACTCTCGTGATTTTGTAAGCGACTTTCTTTATGGTTTCGGCAACGACGGTCAAGTTTTCGCCCTTGACGTGCTTCAACGCCTCTTCCACGACACCCGGTCCGCTTACGCCTACGTTGATGACGCAATCGTTTTCGCCTATGCCGTGAAATGCGCCTGCCATAAACGGATTATCCTCGACGGCGTTTGCAAACACGACGAGTTTTGCACAGCCTATGCTGTCGTTTTCCCTCGTTAGATATGCGGTTTCTTTGATAATTTTGCCCATAAGAGCAACCGCGTCCATATTTATGCCCGCTTTGGTCGAGCCGATGTTTACGCTCGAACACACTTTCTTCGTGCAAGCGAGCGCGGCAGGTATGGATTCGATAAACTTCTTTTCGTACTCGGTCATCCCCTTGTGTACGAGCGCGGAATAACCGCCCACAAAATCCACGCCGATTTCGTCGGCGCATTCGTCAAGGACTTTTGCAACCTTTATCGAATCGCCCGTGCGCGCCGTGATTATACTTACGGGCGTTACGCTGATTCGCTTATTTACGATTGGTATGCCGATTTCGTTTGCGATGTCGTCGCAAACCTTGACGAGATTTTTCGCCTTGCTCACGATTTTGTCGTGTACTCTTTGGCAAAGAACGTCGATATCGTCGCTCACGCAGTCGAGAAGGGATATTCCCATCGTGACCGTGCGCACGTCAAGGTGCTCGAAAGACACCATTTTGTTGGTTTCAACCACTTCGTTTGCATTTATCATGTTCCACCTCAAATACGGTGCATCGACGTGAAAACCTGCTCGTTTTGTATGCGGATTTCAACTCCGATTTCCTCGCCGAGTTGAGAAAGGGATTTGCTTATCGTCGCAAAATCCGCGTTGGACTCGGACAAATCGACAAGCATAATCATTGTAAAATAGTCCTGCATAATGGTTTGAGAGATATCTTGCACGTTGATTGCAAACTCGTAGAGCTTCGTGCTGACTCTCGAAATTATGCCCTTTTGGTCTTTGCCGATGACAGATACAACCGCTTTCATAGTTCTTCCTCAAATATTATACTTGCAAAAATTGATTGCACGTTGAGTTTAGCATTGCAAATGCTATATGTCAATTTGATACGCAAAAAGCCCGATTTTTTCGGGCTTTTCGACGTTATTTTGAAGTTTTACCGCCATAAAATTTGCGGCGGAGTTTTAATCTCTATACGAAAGATTATTCGATAACTACGCCGTCTTTGAGATTTTCGGCGATTTCTTTGCCGATTTCGTTGGCTTGTTCGCTGCAAATTGCGATTTCCTCGTTTTTCTCGTCGGAAAAATCGATTGAGTTGTCAATTTCGGTTTCAACTATGCTTTCGTCGGCGAGAGTTTCGAGAGTGTCTTCTTCGACGGTTTCGACAGGATTTTCAACCTCTATGTCGCAAGGAAGCGTAACCGCTTTCTTTGGTGCGAGGCGCGGGAACAATGCAAAGAAGTGACTTCCCTTGCACACGAAGATTTCACGCATAATGATGAATGATACGAATGCGATCGTACCGCCGAACGTGACATCGCTCATATAGTGCGCGCCGACGACTATACGGCTGATTGCAACGAGCATCGTGATGACGATAGGCGTAACCCAGCAAGCGATTTTGCCCGCTTTTTTATGTTTGAAGTCCACAACATCGGGAAGCATAATGAGCGCATACGACATACCTGCCGCGCAAGTATGCCCCGATGGGAACGACTTGAAAGCGTCGCTTGCGCCGGGATATGCGTCGATGAAGGAATTGATTATCGCCTCGTCGGGTTGACCGTTGCGAACGTACCAAGGCGTGTAGCCTTGCACCAACCCTGCATTGATAAGGCGTTGTCCGACGTTCGAGTTGATCGCCCTGTATCTCATACGACCGACGGGGTCTTTGACGATGAGGATAATGATGTTTGCAAGAAGACAAGCCGCAAGTGCCGCAACCACCCACCATACGAGCCTTTTGAGCGTTTCCGCTTTCAAAGGACGAAGCGCAAGCAACGTAAGAGCCTGAATCGTGAGCGCAACGAGAATCTGACTTGCAACAACAGCGCCGTTATGACGATATTCATACACAGCAGCGCCTGCCGCGCCGATCTCGTTTGCGGCATGCTCGATGACGTATTTCATTATATCCTTGATATAATACCACCAAGCGACAGTTCCGACAAGAGCGAAAACAACTGCAAGAGCAATCGCCCATTTCTTTTTGTCGAAACACTTTGCAAAGTACAAGCAAAGTATCACCGTGCATATGCTCAAAAGAATGTAAATCGGAGACGTGCCGACAGCCTCGCCCACTACGCCGTAAAGGTCGTTTGCAAGATATTCGCCCGGTTTCAATGCGTTTTTGGTGAGAATTTTGCTCACTTGCCGGTCGCAATAAGTCGCAACCAAAACGAGAGAAACGAACAACACCGCAAACAAGCAAAGCGCAATTATCGTTCTTGATTTGATATTAAGAGATTTCATAAAATAACCCCTATAGTTTTATTATCTTACATATTTTACCATACAACAACGATTTTATCAATACATTCTCTCAAAATTGTATGAAAATTGAATTCTCATTGCAGATTCGTGAGATTTTTGTCCAAAAGTATTCGCAAATTTGGCGAATTTTGAAATACTTTTGTCACAATCAACATCGTTTTTACAATGTGAATATAATTTATGATTTAAGGATACAATATGTTTTGCGGCAAAATCCGACATCCCTAATAAGTCAAACTCACAACAATGACAAAAATTGGGTATTGCAATATGCAACCGAATATGGTATATTGAACGTAGGAAAAGATTCCTGCTATGTTTGTGATGATGCTCTATTTTGAACCACAAATTTTATACGGGATGACGCGTCCGACAAAAATGCAGAGATGTCATGCCTCGCAAATTCAGTGGAAGACAGAAACTGCACGGCAGTCTTTACCCACCCTGCTATACGGCGGGTTTATAAAATGGCATCACACGGCGGTGCGGGGCAATCAAGAGAAAAACAGTCGCTCAATCGAGCGACTGTTTTTTTGATAAGTTGCGCCGAATGCCGATTAAAAAAGCGATATTCTTACAGAAGGCACGCCATTGCGTGACTTCTTTTTATATATCACTTTTTTAATCTTTCTACCGCGCAGAGAATCTATGCTATCAAAACAAGAAAAATAACAAAATCAAGCCACAATTTCGCAAGATTATCTGCTTGGTTTTGCGCCGTTGGCGCAAGCGGGATAGTAAAATATTTTCATTCAACCGCTTGCGCACATAGTGCGCCCCCACCAAGCAAGCACTCGCACGGAATTGTGGTTTGAGTCTTTGCCCGTCTTATTTTGAGAGTAAAGAGGGCTTGCGCGGTTAGCAGAGTGACAAACAAGCGTGGCTCTTGGCAATAGACAAACCCGTCTGTTGCCATTGCCACAGCGACCGTTTGTCACTCACGCCAAATAGTGCGCGTGAGAGGCTGCCAAATGAGGTTTTAAGCGCAATATTTGGATGAAAAACAAGGAAACACCCATCGAATGGCAACCCTAATTTACAAAGCGTAAATGAGTTGACAGACGATGGGTGTTGACGCAGTTATTCGCCAAATAGTGCGCGTGAGAGGCTGCCAAATAGATACATAACGCGAAAGAGACACCCAAACAGCAATTCCAGTGTACACAGACGTACACGAATTGATGGGTGGGTGTCTCTGACAAAGTTAGGTGCTATTTGGCAGCCTCTCAAAATGCCCAGTTGCCGTTGCGGAAAATAGCTACATCCTCCCCCTCTCTCGTATGCGCCGTTACGTTGAGATCTTGCGAGCCGATCATAAAGTCAACGTGTATGATGGAATCGTTGATGCCTTTTTGGCGACATTCTTCGAGGGTGTATTTGTCGTAATCTTTGATGCAATTCTCGAAACCGTGACCGAGTGCGAGGTGGCAACAAGCGTTCTCGTCGAACAAGGTGTTGAGGAAGGTTATTTCGGAATTGCGAATGGGCGAATCGTAAGGAACGAGAGCGCATTCACCGAGATATGCGGCGTTTTCGTCCATAGAAATCATTTGTTTAAGAAGTTCCTCGCCTTTTTCGGCGTGGACTTCGACTGCTTTGCCGTTTTCAAAACGCACGGAGAAATTTTCGATGAGTTCGCCGCGATAGGAAAGCGGACGTGTTGCATAGACGATACCTTCCGCGTTGCCCTTCATTGGCGACGTGAAAACTTCCTCGCTCGGAATGTTGGGATTGAACTCTACGCCGCCGAGCGTAAACTCGCTTCCGCCGAGAAAGAGTGCGTCGGAAATGAGTCCTACTGTGAAATCCGTGCCGTTAGATGCCGTATAATGCAGGGATTCGATGCCGAGCGAATTGAGATACTCATATCTTGCTTTGAGGTCGGCATTATGCTCGTTCCAAGCCTGAACGGGGTCGTCTCCGTCCGCTCTCGACGTATAAAGAATTGCGTCCCAAAGTTTTTCGACAGCCTTGCCGACTCTCTCGTTCGGGAACACTTTTTTCGCCCACGCTTCGCCCGGTACCGCAGCGATACACCATTGATATTTGTTGTCCATTTTGTCGCGAAGGGGCTTTACGATGGGATAAATGGCTTGTTGAGCCTTTGCGACTTTGGATTGATCAACGCCTTTAAGTCCGTCGGGGTCTTCAGATTCGATGTAAATCATCGCAGGAAGCGCGGCAACCTGATGTTTGAGTTTTTCGACTTGCCACTCGTCCATTGTGGAAAGAGATTTGAGCGAGCGATAGCGATAATTGACTTTCGTAAGCGGTTGATAATCCCACTCGACGGTGACCTTCTTTGCGCCCTTGCGATAACATTCCTCCGCAACCATTTTGACGAATTCGGGCTGGTCAAGTCCTGCGCGGATAATTACTTCTTGATTTTTCTGCACGTTTACGCCCTTTTGAGCGATAAGACGAGCATATTTTTGCATAGTCGTTTTTTTCATACACTATACCTCTGTGTTACTTTAATATGAATATTATATCATATTTCACCGTTATTTCAACAACATTTTGCGCCGCATATTTGAAAATGGAATATTTGGATGAAGAACAAGGAAACACCCATCGAATGGCAACCCTAATTTACTATTCGTAAATGAGTTGACGGACGGATGGCTCTAACGAAGTTATTCGCTCAATGCGTGAAATGTTTTAAGCGCGATATTTGAGCATTAGACAAGAAAGACACATCTTGAATCAAATCTCAAACATATTTGTAAAGCGCGATATTTAGATGAAGAACAAGAAAGAGCCGTCCGAACGGCAACCCTAATTTACAAAGCGTAAATGAGTTGACAGACGGATGGCGTTGCCGTAGTTATTCACTATTAATTTAAGCGCGATATTTGGATGAAGAACAAGGAAAAGACCTTTTGCGAATCCGCCTAACGTACAAGGATGTACGTGACGAGTGAGCAAAAGGTCTTTGACACAGTTATTCGCCAAATAGCGCGCTTAAAGCTTCATTGCGACATCCCAAGCACCCCAAATAACAGTGCGCAGATTGCCCACTTTTGCGCTGTCGCCGACGACGTGGACGTGTTTGCCCTGTTGCGCGATTGGTGCAGGTCTGTAACCGACGGACATAATGACGGAATCTGCGGGAATCTCGAATTCTTTGCCGTCTTTGGAAGCGACTTTAACGCCGTTGTCGGTGACCGACACGAGTTTGGTTTCGAGATACACGGGCACTTTGTGAAGCGCAAAGTATTCTCTCAAATAGGACGAGTTTGCAAGGCATACGCCCTTGACTGCGATAAGGTCGTTCTTCATCTCGACGATTGCGGGATGTTTGCCTTGAAGTTGCAATTCGTATGCGATTTCGCAGCCTGTCAAGCCACCGCCGATGATGACGACGTTGTCGCCGACTTGTTTGTTTCCGAGCAAGAAATCGCACGCTTCGACGGTCTTTTCAACGCCTTGAACGTTGAAACGTCTTGCCACTGCGCCCGTTGCCACGACGACTTCGTCTGCGTCGAGTTTGTTTACGTCGTCAACTTTGACGCCGTACTTCACTTCGATGCCCAAATCTTTGATTTGCTTTTTGTACCACTCGATAAGTTCCTTATCTTTCTCTTTGAAAGACGGTGCTGCCGCCGCTACAAAAATGCCGCCGAGATCGTTGGATTTCTCGTAAATGGTGACTTTATGTCCGCGCAAAGTTGCGACTCTTGCAACTTCCATACCGCCGATACCACCGCCGACGACGGCGATTTTCTTGGATTTGGTTGCGGGAACAATCTTGTATTTCTTGGATTGCATCGTGTGCGGATTGAGTGCGCAACGAGCCATACCTGCGGTGTCCGACAAATCTTGATCGTTTGCAACGCCGTTGTAGTGCGCCATATTGAAGCAAGCGTTGTGGCAGCAAATGCAAGGCATGATGTCGTCTTCTCTGCCTTGAATGAGTTTGGTGATCCATTCGGGATCGGTGAGGAATTGACGAGCGACACCCATACCGTCGATTTTGCCTTCCGCAATAGCCTTTGCGCCGACTTCTGGGGTCATACGACCTGCGCAAACGACGGGAATATCGACTGCTTTTTTGAGTTCTTCGCAATCTGCGAGGTTGCAGTTTTGCGGCATATATACCGGTGGATGCGCCCAGTACCACGCGTCGTACGTTCCGTTGTCCGAGTTGAGCATGTCGTAGCCCGCGGCTTGAAGCATTTTGGCTGCGATTTTGCTTTCTTCCATATCGCGACCGACTTCGATGTAGTCTTCACCGGGGAGCGCGCCTTGACGGAAGCCTTTGGTCTTGGATACGACGGAATATCTCAACGAAACGGGATAATCCTCGCCGCATACTCTCTTGATTTCCTTGACGATTTCGATGGGGAAACGATATCTGTTTTCTATTGAACCTCCGTACTCGTCGGTACGTTGGTTGGTGTATTTCATCGTGAATTGGTCGAGCAAATATCCTTCGTGAACCGCGTGGATTTCAACGCCGTCAACGCCTGCGTCTTTGCACATTTTTGCGGTTTTGCCGAACGCTTTGATAAACTCGTGAATCTCATCGACGGTCATTGCTCTGGACGGCACTTTGTCGCTCCAACGATTGGGGTTGGGACTTGCGCTCATCGTGAGTTGATCGATGTTGATAAACGGCTTCGCGATTGCGCCCAAAACTTTGTTTGTGGCAAGCATTTCCATCATTCCGCTGATTGCAAAAGAGCGTCCGAAACCTGCGGTGAGTTGCACGAACATCTTTGCGCCCGTCTTGTGGATTTCTTCCATAAAGGGTTTGAGGTGTTTGAAGGAACTCTTGCTCTTGTAGAGCCAGTTTCCGCCGATAACGTTTCTGATGGGCGCGATACCCGGCAAAATAAGACCGACGTTGTTCTTTGCCCTATCGAGCAAGAAGTTTGCGGCTTCTTTGTCGAAGTGATGCGGTTCCATCCAGCCGAAGATTGAAGTTCCGCCCATAGAAGTCAACACGATGCGGTTTTTAATCTCGCATTTGCCTATCTTCCAAGGGGTAAACAAACTTTGATATTTGGGATCCATAATTTTCTCCTTAAGTATTTTCAATACAAATGTATTTTATAATATATAAAACCAAAAATCAATACCGATTTTGATATTTTTTTATCAAAACGGACAAGCAATATCCTATGGTTTTAATCGATTGAACGAAATGAATCGTCATGCTGCACATTATAAATCCACGCTTTATCGCCGGAGCGGGCGCACAATTCACAGGATTGTGCGCTAATCCGCTCGTTCGATTCCATAAAATGCTTATGAAAACGAAAAGAACATATCATTTCGATATGTTCTTTTGTTTTGGTACCCCCATAGGGAATCGAACCCTAGTTTCCGCCGTGAGAGGGCGACGTCTTGAACCGCTTGACCATGAGGGCAAATCGTTATTGCTTTGTGATAATATCATATTTTACCGCCTTATGCAAGCAAAATGTTTGCATTTTTTGCCAATTACAAGAAAAAACAAATCCGCTTGCAAAGAATTTTGAATAAAGCGGTTAAAACCAAAGACCGCCGAAGAATCCCAACATACTCAGCAATCCGAGTATCGCAAGCATAAGTGCCATAGTGCCATAAAATTCATATTTCACCTCTCTTTTACAATATATGAGGTTATTATTGTGCGTTAGCACACTTCCATTCGATATTACGATAATAATTTAAGAATATTTGCCGTATTCGCAATCAACAGTAAAGGCGTTATCGGCATAAAGAAAAACGGACTGCAAATCGCATATCCGTTTTTCTTATAGAATAGGGGAAAATTATGACTGTTTTACGTTTTTAGATGATTGCGTATTTTGGTGCGTTTGTAGTCAAAATTGCAAAATTTTGAATATCTAACGCGGTGTTTTACTTTTGTTTGATAAGCGTTTTGTAGCCTTTGTTGACGCGCATTGCGTTGAGAATCGCAACTATCGCAACGCCGACGTCGCCGCAAACCGCAATCCACATCGTCGCGCTGCCGAGAACGCCCGTCGCGCTCAACGCCATAATGAGAAGTTTTACGGCAAGAGAGCCGACGATGTTTTCGTACACCACTCTCATCGTCTTTTTTGAAATACGTTTTGCAGTGGATATACCCGTCAAATCGTCTTGCATAAGCACTACGTCGCTCGCTTCGATTGCCGCGTCGCTGCCCACGCCGCCCATTGCAATACCTATATCCGAACGCATAAGCACGGGCGCGTCGTTTATGCCGTCGCCAACAAAGCACAGCACGTCGCCTTTCTTCTTTTCGGCAAGCATTTGCTCGACATTTTCCACTTTATTTTGCGGAAGCAAGGACGCTTTGTATGCCGAAAGTCCGATTTTTCCAGCCACGTCGGAAGCGATAGCCTCGTTGTCACCCGTGAGCATAACCGTTTTGCAACCCATTTTGTTGAGTTCGCCGACGGCGGATACGGATTCGTCCTTGATTTCGTCGCTTATGAGAAGGGAACCGACGTATTCTTTGTTGTGAGCAACGTACACGACCGTGCCTATTCCGTTGTGAGCAACGTAAGGAATATTGTAGGATTTCATAAGTTTTTCGTTGCCGCAGTAGATGACGTCGTCGCCTTTTGTCGCAAGCACGCCGAAACCCGCAATGTTTGTCAACGTGTAACCGCCCTCTATTTCGCCGCCAAAACAAGCCACGACAGAGCGAGCAATGGGATGATTCGAGTCGTTTTCCGCAATGGCGGCAAGGCGGAGAATTTCGTCTTTTCTGTCGGCGGGCGTAACGTCGGTTACGGCAAAGTTGCCTTTGGTGAGCGTTCCCGTCTTGTCGAACACGAATACGTTTGCCTTGTTCATAAGCTCGAGATAGTTGCTACCCTTGATGAGAATGCCGAATCTCGAAGCCGCGCCGATACCCGCAAAGAAGGAAAGTGGCACGGAAACGACGAGCGCGCAAGGACAGGAAACAACCAAGAAACTCAAACCTCTGTATATCCAGGTGTACCAGTCTCTTGTGACCGCTCCGCCTATAACCATAAGCAAAATTGCAGCCACGACCACGCTTGGAGTGTAGTATTTTGCAAATCTCGATATAAAGTTTTCCGCTTTGGATTTCTTGCTCGAAGCGTTCTCAACGAGGTCAAGTATTTTAGAAACCGTCGAATCATAGAATACTTTTGTCACTTCAACTTCGATTTGCGACGTTAAATTCACGCAACCGCTGATAATCTCTTCGCCTTCCGAAAGTTCTCCGGGAAGGGATTCGCCCGTGAGCGCTTTGGTGTCGAGAGTGGTTGAGCCGCTTGTCACGATACCGTCGAGAGGCACTTTTTCACCGGGGTAAACCACGATGACGTCGCCAACCTTAACTTCGCTCGGATCAACCTGTTCGACAACGCCGTCTTCCCTCTTGACGTTGGCGTAATCGGGTCTGATGTCCATAAGTGCGGAAATTGACTTTCTCGATTTGCCGGTTGCGTAACTTTGGAAGAACTCGCCGACTTGATAGAACAAAAGCACGGCGCAGCCTTCGTCGAAGCCCTCTTGTTCTCTGCCCGTCACGCTCGTGTAAATGCCGAGCGCAAACGCACCGAGTGAAGCCACGCACATAAGCAAGTTTTCGTCAAGCACTTGACCGTGTACGATTCCTCTTGCCGCCTTGAACAGCACGTCGTAACCCATGACCATATACACGGCAAAATAGAGGAAGAACGGCAAAAACCAACCGTACTGTCCGCCGACAGCCTTTGCAAGTCCGAGCGTTTTGTCAACGATGAGTATAACGAAGAACAAGCACAGCGCAACGCTTATGCGAATGAGGTTCTTCTTTTCTTTTCTTGATAGTTTGATTTTTTTCATATTATATTTTAACTTCCCCCTTCCTCACGTGTTTCCCCTACCGTCGTTCCCCCTCTGCATAAATTTGAGGGAACCCACGACGTCCGCTCCGCGTGGGGCAACACTCGGCACTCGCATAGATAGAGGCATTTCTCTCATTATGTCACTGCGCTTTGTGCGCCAGCTACGCACCCAAACGGCGCAGTCGCTTGTACTTATCGTCAAGCTCGGCGCTCCCTTTTCTCGCCGCCCTGCGGCTCGTGTTCCGTCTGCGAATAAGCACATTCCGTTAATAAGTGCGCCTTGAATAAGTGTTTGTTTAACCGCTTGCGTGCGTGGTACGCCCTCACTAAGCAAGCACTCACTCATAAAATGCAATATTTGGATGAAGAACTTGGTCACAATCGTTCTTTGAGATGAAGAACAAGGAAGACGCTTCTGCACGGCAACCCTAATTTACTTGGCGTAAATGAGTTGTTGAACGAGAGCGTCCAACGCAGTTATTCTCTCGCTCATAAAATGCAATATTTGGATGAAGAACTTGGTCACAATCGTTCTTTGAGATGAAGAACAAGGAAGACGCTTCTGCACGGCAACCCTAATTTACTTGGCGTAAATGAGTTGTCGTGCAGTGGCGTCTGACGCAGTTATTCGCTCAAAGAACGATTGTGCAGTCGGGTTCGATTTTGCGGCAGGTCTTCACAACCCTCTTCATAATCTCGTCAAAGTTTGCGTCATCGGCTTCGATGGTAAGACGTTGCGCCATAAAACTGACGGAAGCGTTTTGAACACCGTCAAGTTTTTGAATGGCACATTCCATTTTTGCGGCGCAATTTGCACAATCGAGATCTTCGAGTTTGTAAACTTTTTTCATTTTCGTTTCTCCTTTTCGGATTTCTATACTTCCCTTTTGGGTCAAATACCATATCGATTTGTTTGTTGAACAGTTGGACTATTGAACAACTATTCAAATATTGCTTCTAAAAAATCAGGGGCTTGCACCCTGTGTTTTGGACGACGAGAATTATTTTTCCTCGTTGACGTGAGTAAGACCGCACTGCATGATGAGCGTAACGTGGTCGTCGTCGAGAGAATATCTAACTTCCTTGCCCTCTTTTGTGCCTTTGACGAGTTTGATTGCGCGAAGCACGCGAAGTTGGTGAGATACGGCGGAAGTGGTCATACCGAGTTTGTCGGCGATGTCCCCTACGTTCATATCGCTTGCTTGCAAGCAACTCAAAATTTTCACGCGGGTTGGGTCGCCAAGAGCCTTGAACAAGTCTGCAAGCGCAATTACGATGTCGTCGTCAGGAAGCGTTGATGTTTGGGGGTTGTCTTTGATTTCCGCTGTCATTTTTCTCTCCGACATTTGAACTGTTATTCAAATGTTCACTTATATATTATTCCCCATTGCGCAATTTGTCAACGGATATTTTCAAAAATTATTGGATATTTTCGGGTACTTTTTGCATTTTTGCCTCAGCAACGGCTTTTCGGAAAACAATATCAAGCAAATTGTAAACTATCGAACAAAAACGAATTTCACAAACAACTTTTGCGAGTTCGATATTGATTTTAACTTATATATAATGTACAATCGTATAGAAGAATCAGTTGCGCGCGTATGCGTGCATAAGGAGGAAATATGAGCAACAAAATGCAAAAACGTCTGCCTTTGGTGTTCGTCGCTCTCGCAATCGTTCTTGCGAGCGTTATGATATTCTCGAGTGCAGGCATTGCAAACGCCGACAGTCAAAAGAAGCCGACCAACTCTCTTATGATAGGTCAATTCAGCGACATTCACTACTTCCCCGTCGACGATTGCTATCAAGACATCCAAAGTCCCGACTACAAAACGAGCGACTTCTACAATTCTATGACGGGCGACACAAAACTCGTTATGGAAAGCGGCATGATCCTCAAACAACAAATCGAGCAATACATTGCCGACGCGAAGGAAGGAAAAGCACCGCAATACGTTTTCGCTTCGGGCGACCTCAGCAAAAACGGCGAAGTCACCGCTCTCGTTGACGTTGCAAACGCATTGCGTTATATGCAAAACGAGATAAGAAAGGTATCGGGATATGAAACCTTCCAGATTTTCACCACTCCCGGCAACCACGACCTTTACAACACGTCGGGCGCACTCTACTCCAAAACTGACGGTTCGAAGCGTGTTTCGGACGCATTGACAGCAATGCAATTTGCTCTCGTCTTTGCAGGTTTGGGCTATCCCGACGCAAACCTTGACGGAAGCGACGGCGCGATCAATCTCACCGAGTATTTGCCCGCAGAATACTGGTACGGCGAATACACGACAAACTATATCCCGTCCAAAAACGCCGATACGCTTGAAATTCACTACTACAACGAGCATCTCGAAGCAGTCAACAATATGTCTGCCGACAAAACGACTGCCGACAAACTCAACGAATACTATCAAATCGGCGACGGAAACAACTCCCTTTCCCTATCTTGCGAAATCAAGGTTGACGGATATACCGATTACGCTCTTATGGTTATCGACGCTCACGACAGAGAAACGGCAGAAGTCGGCGCATACGTCAGAGTGAACGAAGAAGAATACAATGTTCTCATAGACAAAACGCAAGCAAACGGCGAAAAATTCACTTTCTACGGCGCAACAGAAGAGGGCGCAGTCGATACCTCGACGACAATCGATGCCGAAAAAGCATTCGCAGCGGGCAAAATCGTGTTCCGTTCGACAGGTCTCGACCACCTCTGCGGCGGCAGACTCACCGAAGGCGTGCTTGACTGGATGCAAGAATTCTGCGAATCTCAAAACGCGTCCGCACCCACGCTCGGCGAAAAGACAATCATCACCTGCTTCCACCAAAATGCGCTTCCGCACTGGGAAATGGAAGACGAAATCCTCAAAGACTTCACCATCTACAACTGGGAAAACACCGCAAAACGCTTGCTCGATATGGGCACTCGCTACGTCTTCACCGGACATATGCACGTTTGCGACGCTATGACCTACACCGACGTAGAGGGCAGAACGCTCTACGACTTCCAAACGGGTTCTTGCGTAAGTTACTATTCGCCAAGAAGATACACCACGGTAGAAAGATACGATTTTGACGGCAAACTCGGCGAAACCTGCATTTCTTCGGTATACTGCCTCGATGATATCGGCGCAACGCCGTTTAAGGAAGTGCCGAGCCACAACGTGTTCACCGCACCGGCATTCAACGACAAGGCTTTCCAAACCGCATACGCGGCATACAAACTCGACCCCACCGAAGCAAAATGGCAGGCTGTCGTTGCAACCAACCCCGACTATCTCGCGTACATGATTAATTACGAGAACATGAATGCGCTCGGTTACAACGACTATATCAACGAGCAAATCTATTCCGTACTTCTCGAGCGTATGGTCAGCCACTTCATCAATCAGGACACCATTGACGGACTCGTCGACACTGTTATGAATATGGTCGGCGGCGAAATTAAAGTAGCTGGAATCGACATACTCGGAATCGTCCGCAGTACCCTGTTTGCAGACTTCAAAAAGAGTGGCGATGACGACGAGAAAAAATTGTATAAAGAATACGGCAATATGGACGCTGCCGAGAAGACCGAAGCTCTCAACGGACTCGTTCAATACATTCTCGACACCGTTCTCGAAGGCGTAACTTACGTCCATAAAGGCACGAACTACGATTCCGCACTCGACCTTGTCAATGCGGTCGTCAACGAAATTCTTTCTTGGGAATACGGCGACGACAGCATCGTTTCCGCCGTCAACCCTGCAAACAGCGGCAAGATGGGCGTTGCGGACATCGCTTCCTTCATTATGACCGCCCACACAATCGGCATTGAGATTTCTCTCGACGAAACGGCAGAATCCATAAAGGCGGTTTTCGGCGAGGAACAAAAAGTGGAGGAAGGCAAAGATTACCTCTTCAAACACCCCTACAACCCCACCTATCGTTTGCGTATGGTTGCGGCAATCAAGGATATGCACGAGCAACTCATCAGCGGCAAATTCGTTGAAGATTTGCTCACGACGTTGCTCGACCCCATCTTCACCGAAGACGGCTCGTTGCTAAAAACCATCCTCAACCATCCTTTCGATTTCGGCGACGCGGTTGACAAAGGTTACATCACCGAAGCGGCGTTTGAACATCTCAAAAAGGGTTTGGGCTCGCAACTTCCATCTTTATTGAAAATGCCGTTCGTCAATAATTTACTAACGAATTACGGCATTGAGGTTTCCCTCCCCGAAGGCTTCACTATCGATGCGGAAAACTTAGTTCTCGTCAACGTTATCAACGATTTGCTTCCCACAATCAAGACTCTCGTTGCAAAACTTCTCGGCTTTTCTTTGGAGGGTTCGGACGTTATATCCATTGTCCAAAACTTCCTCGACAGTTATCTCGTCGACAGTTTCTACAAAGGGCTGGGCGGCATTGCGGACGACATCGTGATTGCGTTTGCAACAGACGTATATCCCGATATGGACGACTTTGCACACCCCGACTCGCCATCCTACTATCAACCCCACAAGGCATATGAAAAGGACGGCGTGCGCCTCTCTTACCTCAGCACTCTCAACGAAGGCTCCAAGGTCGGAGCGACATTCAACGCCGCAACGCAGGACAACGGCAGAGTTCCCTCTCGCGTCACCGCCAACTTCGACACGGCAAACTCGACGACGTCCTACACGATTAAGTTCTACACCGAGGAAAACGTCTACGGCACGTTCAGACTCTATGACGAAAACGGCAACGTGCTCGGCGACGTAAGCACGTCAAAGTCGAGCGCACTCGCAACATATGCATCGAGCAAGACCGACTATCTCGACGCAATAGACTACAAAGAATTCTCAAACGGCGTGAAAGCGGAAGTGTTCACTCAAACCAAACCGCAATACATTCCCCTCATCGATTTGGGACTTCTCTGCCTCACGCACGGTCAAATCGTCGACAAGGACAACAACGACGAGCCCTACGTCTACGGCGATCGCGACAAGGCGGTTGCAAACAGCGTCATCTACTGGAACGTCCACACCGTCACCATCGACGGTCTCGAAGCTGGCAAAACCTACTACTACGACATTCTCGGCAACTACGAAACGGACGGCGAACCCCTCGAATTCTCTTTGGTCGATTACATCAAGACCCAAGGCTACGAAGGCAACGCCCTCTCCTTCACGACGGCTGTCGGCAGAGACGTGGACGCATTCGAATTCCTCACCATTGCGGACATTCAAGGTATGATTCAAAGCATGTACGACAACAGCCACGAGGCAGTCGACGCGCTTCTCAAGGACGAAAGAGTAAACACCTTTGATTTCATTCTCAACGCAGGCGATATGTGTGACAACGGCAAAAACTTTAATCAATGGGGTATGGCTCTCGACACCTATCAAGACCTCACTCTCAACACTTCCGTATTTTTCACGTCAGGCAACCACGAGAGCAATACGGGCGCGATGAGCAGATACTTCAATTACACCGAAAAAGTCGGCGAAGAAGTTAAGGCGATAAGCGGCGAATACTATTCCTTTGATTACGCCAACGCCCACTTCACCGTTCTCGACACCAACGACGCGTCCTCCGACGGACTCGGCGCGACTCAACTCGAATGGCTCAAAAACGACCTTGCAAACACCGACGCTAAATGGAAATTCGTTCTTATGCACAAGAGTTTGTACAGCGCAGGTTCGCACGCGTTTGACGGCGAAGTAAAGGCTATGAGAGAACAGCTCACCGCTCTCTTTGCAGAACAAGGCGTAAACATCGTGTTCGGCGGCCACGACCACACCTACACCACCACTTATCTCGTTGACAAAGGCGGCAACGTCGTCGACAAGACGAGCAAAGACGGCGTGCGTTACACGGGCGACGGCGTTCTCTACATCACGCTCGGCACTCTCGGCACGAAGTTCTACACTTACAGAGAGAACGATATGACCACCGACAAATTCAACAAGGACGACAGCATACTCAATACGCTCGATTCTCAAACGTTCGGCAAGGTCAAAGTCGAAGGCGACACGATCACCTTCACCGGCTACTACTTCAACAGAACAACCGGCAAGATCGACCAAATCGGCAACAGCACAGTACTCGGCACAACGCCAATCAAGGACAACAAACTTACTGTTATCCTTCTTGCCACCCTCATTCCGAGCGCGGCGGTGATAGGCGTAGGCACGGGACTCGGCATCTACTTTGTCAAGAAGAAAAAAGCAAAAATCAACGCATAATTTGCACTAATGCAAAAAAGCGCTCACCGAACGGTGAGCGCATTTTTTAATTGATAATTAATAATGAATAATGAATAATTTCTGGTGGGCTCTGCCCACACCCGAAACGAAAACTTGTTCGAAGGCTACTTATTAACGGAATGTGCTAATTCGCAGACGGAACACGAGCCGCAAGGCGGCGAGAAAAGCGAGCGTCGAAGCT
>CAVBBF010000024.1:0-24309 GCA_963593735.1 Phascolarctobacterium succinatutens | reverse complement strand
GTATAATGCATTACATAATCAAGGCTTATTAGAAAATCAGCAAGACCAAGAGGCATATTATGCGTTCTTGTTTTTGCTTTATATGGCTGATAAAAAACACTTTTGCAATTTGGCAAAAACAGCACTTGAAAACTATGGGTTGTCTGTTGATGATAGCAAGGAAAAGATAATTGATACTTTATATAATAACGATATTGATGAACAAAGCATAGCATTTTACATTTTAGCAGCAAATAGTGAAAAATTTGACTATTTAGACATTTGGAATGAAGAAATCGATAAGTTGAAACAAATTGTATCTGGTCGAATTCGCTACATAAAAGAAAAAGAAAAAATACAGAGATTGTCAGAAAAGAATCAGAAACAAGAAACAGTTAGATTTGATATAAACGATATAGATTTGATGACGGGTGCACAATTTGAGTGGTTTATATCATATTTGTTTAGCAAACTTGGATATTCTACGGAGATGACGAAAGCAAGTGGAGACCAAGGTGTTGACGTTATTGCAAGAAAAGGGAAAGCTGTCGTTGCAATCCAAGCAAAATGTTATAGCAAACCGGTTGGGAACCACGCGATAATGGAAGCTGTCGCCGGAGCAAAGTATTATAATGCCACTAAAACAATTGTAGTAACAAATAATGGTTTTACCAAGAGTGCTCGCGAATTGGCGCAAGTCAATAACGTAGTGTTATGGGATAGGACTGTACTCAAAGAGAAGATAAATGAAATAAATGCATAGACTTTCTTGCTATGGCAGCTTTAATATCGATAATAAAATGTTGGAGGCGAATATGATAGATGAGCAAGAACAGAATAACAATCATGCAAAGACAGATAATAATGGTCAGTCAAGTATTAATATAGATTACGACAAGCTAGCTGATGCTATTGTAAAAGCACAGATGCGATACGACGAGATTATAAAAGAAAATAACATAAAAAAAGATAAAGAATATGCAAAAAGGATAGCCATAGATCAAAAATTAAAATACCCTATAAAAATTGTTTTAAAAGACCTAGCTAGAATTCTTGCAGGAAAGCAGGAGTCTGATGCGGATACTGGAACTATGGTATCATCGGCTGCTGGCTTTACGCTGAATGTTATGGCGTGTTTCATCCGCATATGTGCGTGTATATTTTTTGCAATTTCAATTAATAGCTATATAACTTTTGATTGGTCAGGATTATCAAATATAATCTCAGAGATTCTTAATATCGCTTTTACATTATTAATTTTTCTATTTATGTTATATTATGCGGGAATTATTCAATGCATTGCAAAAAGAATAATACTAGAGCGAGACAAAAATTTTGTTATAGCAGTATTTGATGCTTTTACGGGATTTATAGCACTCATTGTTGCATGTATTGCAATTGCAATTAGTATATTATAAGCGCGTTTTTCTTTATAATTGATAATAGCCCAAAACAATAAAATCATTGATATTTTGCATAAAAAAACAAGAAAATAAAAAACCAATCCGCCACTGGTGCGGATTGGTAAAGTGTGGTGGAGATAAGGGGATTCGAACCCCTGACCTTCGCATTGCGAACGCGACGCTCTACCAACTGAGCCATATCCCCATATTCGTGTTCGAAACGTTCGATTTGTTCCTTGCTGTGTTATTATATCACATTATTTGATTTTGACAATGAATTTTAACCATTTTTTTGATATATTCTATAAGTCTGTGTGCGAGTGTGTTTGCAATGCGGTTTCGTATAATTTCTGTTTGAACTTTTTTGGGAAAATATCAAAAAAGAGTTGACAAGTTATTCTAAATTATGTATATTTTAAGTAATAAGAATCATTATCAATAAGAAACATAAATAGGTAAAGATTCGAGGAAAGGGAAAGTGACAAAGAGAAATACGATACAAAAAGAAGTGGTTGCGAGAATTGTGAAAGAGGCTTGCAATCATCCGACGGCGGATATGGTTCTTGCCGAGGCGAAGAAGGAATTGCCGAATCTCAGTTTGGGCACGGTGTATCGAATTCTCAAGGATATGGCAAGCGAGGGAGAGATAAGAGAAGTGGCGTGCAAGGACGCGCCGTCGAGATTTGACAAAACCACGATGAATCACGGACACTTCCAGTGCGTTAAGTGCGGCAAGGTTGAGGATGTGTTCTTCAATCTTGACAAAATCGACGACAGTATCGTAAATTTCGGCGGCAATCTCGTGCTTGAAAGCCAACTGTTTTTCCGAGGAATATGCAGTGATTGTAAAGGAGGAGAGGATGAATCTGCTGTTTAAGATAAGTTATGGATTGTATGCGCTGTGTTCAAAGTCAAAAGATACGGCAAGCGGTTGCATAATCAACACGTTTTCGCAACAGACCTCAACACCCGAAACGTTCAGCGTGACCGTGAACAAGCAAAACTATACGCACGAACTTATTCGAAAGAGCGGCAAATGCGCCGTTGCGGTGCTGTCGACAAAGACGGATTTTGCATTTATTAAGAGATTCGGAATGCAGTCGGGCAGAAACGCAGATAAGTTTGACGGCATAGATTGCGTGCAAACTTCAAACGGAATTATTGTGCCAAATGGCAACGGCGTGCTTGGTTATTTTGCGCTCGATGTGGTCAAAAGCATGGATATGGGGACGCATACGATGTTTGTCCTGTCGCCAATCGAAACGGTGACGTTTGCCCAAAACGGCGACGCACTCACGTATGATTACTATCAGTCATTTGTGAAGCCGAAGCCTCAAAGTGACGGGAAAGCGGAAAAATGGGTGTGCAGAATATGCGGATACGTTCACGAAGGTCCGCTGCCGAAAGACTTTGTTTGCCCTATTTGCAAGCATCCGTCAACAGATTTTGAAAAATTTGAAAATACCGCTGCGGCGGAAAAAAATATAAAAGATATACAAGGAGAAACAACTATGGCAAAATTTATATGTCCCATCTGCGGATACGTTCACGAAGGCGACAGCGCCCCCGAAAAATGCCCGCAATGCGGTTGCCCCGGCATCAAATTTATCAAGGATGACGGTGCCCAAAAGGTTTGGGCGGCAGAACACGTTATCGGTGTCGGACAAGGCGTTCCGCAAGACATCTACGAAGGTTTGAAAGCGAATTTCGAGGGCGAATGCACCGAAGTCGGTATGTATCTTGCAATGGCAAGAGCGGCACACCGCGAAGGCTACCCCGAAATCGGTCTTTACTGGGAAAAGGCGGCATTTGAAGAAGCCGAACACGCCGCAAAATTCTGCGAAATGCTCGGTGAACTCGTAAGTCCGTCCACGAAAGTCAATCTTGAAAAGCGCGTCGAAGCCGAAAACGGCGCAACCAGCGGCAAATTCGAACTTGCCAAACGCGCCAAAGAAGAAGGGCTTGACGCAATTCACGACACCGTACACGAGATGGCTCGTGACGAGGCACGTCATGGGAGGGCGTTTGAAGGGCTTCTCAACCGTTACTTCAAATAAGAACGCATTATTGAGCGAATAACTGTGTCAACGCTCATCGTCTGTCAACTCATTTACGACTTGTAAATTAGGGTTGCCATTCGATGAGCGTTTCCTTGTTCTTCATCTCAATACTGCGTTCTTAACAACAAGTTTTGATTCAAACCGTGCCTTTCGCGTTATTCATCGATTTAGCGAAGTCTTATAGATAAAACCATATGGCGAATAACAGTGTCATTATGTTCGAGAATAAATATTAAAAGTTGGAATTTTGCGACAAAAACGAACGGTCAATAAAAACCGTGATATTTGGATAAAGAACAAGAAAGAGCCGCTTTCACAGACAAGAGCGTACTTTATCGTACGTGACTGTTTGCGAAGGCGGCTCTGACGAAGTTGTTTGCCAAATAGCGCGGTTTTTATAGTTCGAGGGCTTGTTGATAGACCTCGTTCCTTGGAATCCCCCTATCCTTTGCGACCTGCTTGACGGCGTCTTTTTTGTCCATCCCGAGATTTATATAATGGCTAATATGTTCCGCAACGGACAAAGCATTGAGCGGATTTTGCGTGTCGATTCCGTCAACAATCATAACGATTTCGCCGCGTTCCTCGCACTCGAAGTTCGCAAGAGACGTTACTGTTATGCTCTCGTGAATTTTGGTAAGTTCTCGCGCGACGTATACCGTTCTGTCGCCGAGCACGTCAAGCAAAATGCTTGCCGTTTTTGTCAAATCGTGCGGCGCGACGTAGAGAACGATGGGAAGTCCTGTGTTTGCGCATTTTGACAGAATCGAGGTTTTATCCGTCGTTTTTTCAGGTAAAAACCCTAAAAACGTAAATCCGCTTGCTTTTATTCCGCTCAATGCGATTGCCGTCGCAAGTGCCGTAGGTCCGGGGACGGTTTCGACTTCAACGCCTTGCGCGTGGCATTTTGCAATGACTTCCGCGCCCGGATCGCTTATGGACGGCATGCCTGCGTCGGTTATGATTGCGACGTTTTGACCGTCCTTTATCATCTCGATGAGGCGGTCGGAACAGTCTTGTTCGTTGAATTTGTGATAGGCGACGAGTTTGGCGTGCACGTCGTATTTTGCAAGCAAGGGAAGGGAATGACGAGTGTCTTCGCACGCAATGACGTCAACGCTTCTTAGCGTTTCGAGGGCGCGCAGAGTTATGTCCGACATATTTCCTATGGGTGTCCCGACAATATAAAGTTTTGCCATTATTCGTACATCTCCTTGTATGCTTCCGTGTAGTTTCCATTCTCGTCCGCGACAATCAGAGTGTGAGTTTGAAGTCCGACTTTTCCGCCTTTGCGACCCTTTATAATCACGATGTCTGCGCCCGAGGAAAGTTTGGGATAGACGATTGTCATTTCCTTGGGTTCGAGATTGCATTTCGAAAGTTCGCAGATAAGAGGCGAAAGTCTGTCGATTTTCGACACGAACCACGCGTCGCCGCCGAATCGCAGTGCGTAACTTGCAGCGTATACGAAGTCGGCAAGAGTTGCCGTGCTTTCCGATCTCGACAAGTTTTTCTTTGTGGATTGCTCGCCTTGAAAGTATGGCGGATTGCAAAGAACTATGTCGAAACTTTCGGCTTTTACGAGACTTTTTATATCTTTCACGTCGCCGTCAACGATTGTTAGTTTATCGTCGAGGCGATTGATTTTCGCGCTTTTGCGCGCCATATCCGCAACGTCGGGTTGAAGTTCGATTCCGACGGCGAGTGCGGCGTGCTTCTTTACAAGCGCGAGCGTTGCCAAAATGCCCGAACCGCACCCCAAGTCCAAAACCTTGTCGTTTTTGTCGATTTTTGCCGTATTTGCCAAAAACACCGAGTCCTGCGAAAAAGCATAGTCGTCGGTGTTTTGCAAAATAACGTAGTCTTCTATATCGAGGGATGTGGGGTAGATCATTACGCTCTCACGACTTGAATTTTCAGGGTCTGCGTAACTTCGGAATAGAGCCTCAAAACGACCTCGAATTCGCCGAAGTCGCGGATGCTTTCCTTGATTTCGATTTTCTTTTTGTCGATGTCGAATCCCAAATCTTTGAGGGCGTTGCTTATCATTTCGCTTGTTACGGAACCGAACATTTTGCCGTTGTTTTCGCCGCCTTTCGCGCTGACTTTTACGGTGATGTTTTTGAGTTTGTTTGCGATTTCTCTCGCTTCGGCTCTTTCGGCGGCGATTTTTGCTTCCGCAGCCTTTTTGCGTTGCTCGGCGACGTAGATATTTTGTTGCGTGCCTTCCTGCGCAAGACCTTTTTTGATGAGGAAATTGCGCGCGTATCCGTCGTTGACTTCGATGATTTCGCCTTTTTTGCCTGTGCCTTTCACGTCTTTGAGGAGAATTACTTTCATAGTTTAACTTCCTTATAAACTTTGATTGACAATATATTAGCACACCATTGCGGAATTTTCAACAGAAACGAAAAGAATGAGAGCAATCCGCCTTTTTTTGTGTAAAAACGAAAAATCGGGGAATACTAACTTCGAAACGGAGGCAATTATGGAAAAAATCAACTGTGCAACATCGAACTGCGAACACAACATCAAAGGCGTATGCCTTGCAGGCGTAATTTCTATCGGCGAAAACGCCAAGTGTCTTAGCCGCATAAAGAGAGACGGCGGCGCGCTCGCACAAAACTTTGCGGACGTGGAAGCGGGCGAAGACGTATTCGACAAAGATCTCGAAAGCCTTGTGCAATGCTCGGCGGAAGAGTGCGCGTTCAACAACAACGGACTTTGCGCCAATGCGCAAATCGACGTCAGAGACACGGCGTTCTCGACAAAATGCAAAACCTACCTTAAAAAATAAAACGACAATATAGGTCAAAAACAATCAAAATTTGTCCGCATTTTCACTCTTGCCCGTGCTAAATTTAGGGCGGAGGCAGGTATGGAAAATTTGACAATCGAAAGGCGCGTCGTCGGGCGCACGGACGTATATATGGGCAAAGACATTATCCCCCAAATTTTGCCGAGATTGCGCTCCGTGTTTGAAGACGGCGCGCTTGTCGTGGTGTACGAAAACGAGTGGGAAGACGAAGCGAATTCGCTTATGCAAGAGTTGAAAGCGGGCGGCTATCGCACGTTTGCGTTGCCCGCTTGCGATGGTTCAAATTGCGACGTTCCCGATTATATAAGATACGTTTTTTGCGTAGGTCAACAAGGCGGCGCAAGGCTTGCAAAGCAAATTTCGGAGCGTGCCGATACGGGTTGGTCTATGCTTTTTTGCACCCCGACAACCGACGATATATTGTGCGGAAAATCGCCGAATCAAGTGTTTATAGACGAAAATATACTTGTAAAATGCCGAAACGAGCAAATTGCCGCAGGATACGGGATTTTGTTTTCGCAAAAACTTAATGAGTTCGAGAGGACTTTTCAAAAAGCCGTACTCGGCAAAACAGTGAGGGATTTTACGATTGAAACGACTGCAGAATCGATGTCGGAACTTGCGTGCAAATTGCTTGAAATATCGTCTATGAAAGAGGGAAAAGACACCGCCGAGCGTATGGCGGAAATCATGTGTGCGCTTGCAAAATCGAAGGGCAGAAAACCGCGCCTTTGCGGCGAATATAGATTTTTGGCGAGCGCGGCTCTTTGCTCGTTTTACTCGGCGTTTTTGTCGTCGCCCTCTATCGATTGCACTCCGCCGTCATGCATATACGAGGCTCGGGATAAACTCGACAAACTCGGCGTGGCGGATGATTTCAAATGCGTTGACTTTTTCGATATAAACGGTTATTTTAGAATCAGTTATATACTCGGCGAATACAGGCTCGATTTGCTCGAAAAACTTGCGGGGGCGGACGTACACTCGACGCAAAGATTTTGGCGGCGACTGTATCTCGACGCAGGCTACTGGCTCAAAGGCGAAATCAGCGCGAGCGAAGTTATCGAGTGTATGCGTCTTGCCGGCGCGACAAGCGACTCGCTTGCGGGGTACGCGTTTGCAAGCGGTATTCTCGACAGAATCGCCGCATAACAAAAATCAACGACGGCGTTTTTACGGCGTAAAATTATACAGAGGACAAAATGAAAAACATCAAAGACGTAGAATTGTTTGTGTTCGATCTTGACGGCACGGTGTACATCGGCGACGAGGAAATCGAAGGCTCTTTTGCCGCAATCAACGAGTTGCGCGCGATGGGGAAGCGCATTTGCTTTTTCACCAACAATTCGTCGAGAATGCACACCGACTACATCGCAAGGCTCAACAATCTCGGACTTCGCACCTATGCGGACGAGATTTACACAAGCGGTCAAGTCACTTGCGAATATCTTTTGGACAACTATCGCGGCAAAAAAGCATTTTTGCTCGGCAACGATAGGCTCAAAAGCGAATTTGCGCTTTACGGCATCGAACTCGACGAAGAAAATCCCGACCTGTGTGTGATAGGCTTCGACACGTCGCTCACCTACGACAAGTTGTACAGATTCTGTAAATTCCTCAACAAAGGGCTTCCGTACATCTCTACGCACCCCGACTTTTTCTGTCCTGCACCCGAATGTCCCATGCCTGACGTGGGAGCAATCATCGAAGCGATACGTCTGACGGTGGGGCGCACCCCCGATATCATTATGGGCAAACCGCACAAAACGGCAGGCGAGCGCCTTGCGATGAAATATAATCTTCCCGCAAAGAAAATCGCAATGGTCGGCGACAGACTGTACACGGACGTTGCTTTCGGCAAGAATTGCGGCTTTGTGTCCGTGCTCGTGCTTTCTGGCGAAACGACCGCGGATATGCTTCCGACATCGAAAATCAAACCCGACTACGTTCTTGACAAGGTTAAGGACATAGTACCGCTAATGAAATGATATCGCCTTTGGCGATGAAATCACTTTGTGATGATATCGTGCATTGCACGATGATATCCTCGCTATGCGAGGGTTGCGGAAGATTGCAATGCTTGGGTGTGGGCAACGCCCACCCTCAATTATTAATTATTAATTATTCATTATTAATTCATAAAAAGCAAACCCTCGCACAGCGGTGAGGGTTTGCTTTTTTTACATTTTTGCTTATTTTTCACTCGATACCATAATTTCGAGCGGATTGACGTTTACGCCGTCTTTAAGGACTTCGAAGTGAACGTGGTCGCCGTCAAGACTTTCGCTGCCTTGCGTGGTGGACGTTTTGCCGAGAAGTTGACCTTGTTTTACGGTCGTGCCCTTTTTGAGAGTGCTTTCCGCGTCCAAAGAGAGATATCTCGTTTCATATCCGTCGTCGTGAGAGAGGATGACGTAGTAGCCGTCGAGCGCATTGTAGCCCGTTTCTTTCACGCTGCCGTCGCAGGACGCAAACACGTTTTTGTCTTCGGACGTGAAGTCGAGAGCAAGGTGCGTCGAGTATTGTTTGAGGGTGGAATTCCACACGAGCGCGGTGTCGGAATAGTTTTTGCTCACCGTGCCGTCGTTGACGGGCGCGTAGAACTTTTGCTTTTCGTCCACGGGGGTGGGGTTGACGGGATCGTCAGGCTTGTCTACGGGATCGTCGGTCGAGTCGTCGGGTTTTACGGTCGGCTCGTCTTTCGGATTGTCCGTAATAGACGCGTCGGGATTTTGCAGAGCAGAGTTGCGAGTGACCGCGAGGGCGATGACCGTGGCAACCGAGGCTATGCACAAAATGATAAGAAAATAGACTGCGTTGCGTTTGAGAAAACCGCCAAAACGCTTCATTGCAACTGTAAATTTGCTCATTGTTTTACCTCCAAGTTGCCTCGATTATGTCCGCAATCGATAGCGTTTATACCTAAATCGATAAACTTTTTTCGATGTTGCGGAAATTTTCGGAAAAATCGCTCAAAATAGGCATTTTCGAGGAAAAACCGTTATTGACTACAAGTGTTTGATAATGTATAATTTTTATTATGGTTGACGTACACAGAAGTTTATACGATTTTATGCGCACCTACCGCGAAAAACACGGCGACGACATTGCCGTTGTTCACGGCGCGCGAAAAATGAATTTTGCAACCTTTTTCAAAGAGATAGACAGGGTGGCTGGCGGACTTGTCAGACTGGGCATAGGCAAGGGCGACGTGGTTATGATTGCGCTTCCCAACATAAGGCAAGCGGTGGTCGCGACATATGCATGTTCGAGGATAGGGGCGATCGCATCTATGATTCACCCAAAACTTTCCGCAGACGAATTCGGCGCGGCGTTTGACAAACTTCATCCCAAAGCGGTGTTTTTGAGCGATATAAATCAATGCGCGTATTTCCCCAAATCCAAGGGCGCAAGGCGCATTGTTTGCCATTTCGGGCTTTACGATTATATAGGACTTCCTCGCAAAACGAAATTCGAGCCGTTTGTCGGCGACGGTGAGGAAATCGTGTTTTATATGCAGTCGGGCGGCACTACGGGCGAGCCTAAAACGGTTGCCATATCTTCTCGCGCGGCAAACGCGATGGCAGGCAATCTTTTGCAATATCTCGGTGACAAATTCTCAGAAAAGAACGCGATGCTCGCTTCGCTCCCGATGTTTCACGGCTTCGGCTTGTGCGTGGGCGTACACGCTTCGATATCCACGAATATGCGCTCGGTGTTGCTCCCGATTTTCAAAGCGAAAAAGACGGTCAAAGTCATTGCCAAAAACCGCATAACCACGATGATAGCCGTGCCGAGAATGGTGCAAAAACTGCTTGCTCTCGACGAGTTTTCGGGGGATAACGTTTCGTGCATAGAGGACATCTACGTCGGCGGCGACCTCGTTTGCGAGGAACTCGTCAACAAATTCGACAAGGTTATGAAAGAATGCGGCGGCAAGGGCGTGCTGTCCCCCGGGTACGGACTCACCGAAACGGCGAGCGTATGCGCGGTGTCCAAAGGCGATTTCGAGTCGGGGTCTGTGGGCAAGCCCATAAACGGCGTGGAAGTGCGAGTCGTGGACGAACATCTTTGCGAAGTTCAAGGCGGCACTGTCGGCGAATTGCTCGTGTCGGGCGATCAGATTATGAGCGGATACGTCGGCGACGAGGAAGCCACCAAGAAAGCGTTGATTACGCTCGACGGCAAAACGTGGGTGAGAACGGGCGACTACTTTAAGTGCGGCGAGGACGGAAAACTGTTCTTTATGGGCAGAAAAAAGAGATTGATAAAGATTTCGGGAATCAACGTATTTCCGAGCGAGATAGAGAGGGTTGCGAGCGAACTGTCGTTCATCAACGAGTGCGCTTGCATAGAGTATCGCGTAAACGGCAAGCCGTACATCAAGTTGCTGGTTGAGGGCGAAGAACTTACGTCCTCTCAAAAACAAGCGGCGATAAATCATATCGCAAAGCGTTTGTCGCACTGGAATAAACCGAGCGTCGTGCAATGCGTAGAGAAATTCCCGCGTACAAAAATAGGAAAAATTGATATAGAGGGATTAAATTATGAATTTGGCAAAGATACGCAGGGCGGTCAATAAAATCGCCCCGTCCGTCAAAGTCGAGAACTATCGCGGATGCGTAAGGCTCACGGGCGAACTCGACAACTGGGCGGATATCTACAAGTGCGGCAAGGCTGCGGTGAGCAAAGGCTCGCTGGGCGTGCTGAACGATGTGAAACTCAAAGGCTTTTGCGAGCAGCCAAAGCGCCCGACGCTCAAAGACAGTGCACTCGACGGACAAAAACCCGACGTTCTCGTCATAGGCGGCGGCATTGTAGGTTGCGCGGTTGCAAGAGAACTTTCTCGCCTCGAACTCGACGTTTTGCTCGTTGAAAAGGCAAACGACGTGGCGTGCGGCGCGTCCTCTCGCAACGACGGATGTATTCATCCGGGTATGGACTTAAAAAAGGGTCAATTAAAACTCAAATATGTGCTCGAAGGCAACAGGATGTACACCGCTCTTGCCGACGAACTCGGCTTGTCCTTCAAGCGGTGGGCGCAAATGCTCATATTCTCGACCGCATGGGAAAACGCGCTCATTTCGCCGCTTTTCTTGCTTAGAGCAAAACAACTCGGAGTCGAGGGCGTAAGGCATGTCACCAAAGAGGACATCAAAAAACTCGAACCCAATCCGCCGTCGTGGGCAAAGGGCGGCATGTATATGGCAAGCGCAGGCATGGTTTCTCCCTACAAAACGACGATCGCGCTTTGCGACAACGCCATACAAAACGGCGCGAGAGTGTCGCTAAACACCTGCGTCGAGGGTATGGAAAAGGGCGGTTGCAAAGTCGTGTGCGTGCATACAAACAGAGGCGACGTATATCCGCGCGCAATCGTGAACTGCGCAGGCGTGTATAGCGACGTAATCGCGGATATGGCGGGCGACAGAACGTTCACGATTCACCCGAGAAAAGGCACGGACATCATTCTCGACAAAAAGAAAGTCGGATATGCGCTTTCCTCGTATGCCAGAAGTTTCTTCGCGCCCCTTCCCAAAGAGGCTCAACCCGACAAGAAAGAGGATGTCGGACACACAAAGGGCGGCGGCGTTATGCGCACGATAGACGGCAACATTCTCGTAGGACCCGACGCGCACGAAGTGCCATCTCGCGAGGATTATTCCACGAGTATTTCCGACATTAACAATATAATCAAAAAGCAAAAACTCGCCCAACCTATGCTCAACAAGGGCGATATCATAACGTATTTTTCGGGTACGCGCGCCGCGACGTACGAAGAAGATTTTGTCGTAAGACGCGGCATTTTCACATCCAACGTTTACGAGGCGGCGGGCATACAATCCCCGGGAATCACCGCCGCGCCCGCAATCGCCGTCGATATCAGAAACTGGATAAAAGAGGACTTGAAAGCAAAAGAAAAGAGCAATTTCAACCCCGTATACAAGCATACTCCCAGACTTGCCAATCTTCCCGACGAGGAAAGAGCGAAGTATATCGCAAAAAATCCCGAATACGGCGAGATAATTTGCCGCTGCGAGGAAGTGAGCAAGGGCGAGATTATCGACGCGCTCGAAAGTCCGCTCAAAGTCGCAACCATTGACGGCGTAAAGCGCAGAGTTCGCCCCGGTATGGGCAGATGTCAGGGCGGTTTCTGCTCGCCGCTCGTTGCAAAAATCATTGCCGAACACGAGGACATAAACGTCGAGGACGTGCTTAAAGGCGACGAGGGCAGCGTAATCGTTTACGGCAACACCAAAGGCAATGCAAAGGGGGAAAACCGAGATGTTTAATTACGACGTAGTGGTTATCGGCGGCGGACCGGCAGGTCTGTCTGCGGCTCAAAGCGCGTGCCTTAAAGGCGGCAAAGTCGCTATCATCGAAAGAGAGGCTCGCCTCGGCGGAATCTTGAAACAATGCGTACACGACGGTTTCGGACTCATTCGTTTCGGCGAAAAACTCGCAGGACCCGAATATAGCGAAAGATACATCGATTTCGTCAAAGAACTCGACATCGACACGTTCACTTTCACCTTTGTTACGAGGATAGAAAAGAAGGACGGCGGCTTTGAAATCACCGCTGTGTCCAAAGACGGAATACAAAAATTCTTCACCAAAGCCATAGTTTTGGCAACGGGTTGCAGAGAGCGCACGGCAAAGCAAGTGCTTATTCAAGGCACTCGCCCCGCAGGCGTGTTCACCGCGGGAACGGCGCAGAATTTCGTCAATTTGCAAGGCAAACTTCCCACAAAAAAATGCGTGATTTTGGGAAGCGGCGACATCGGACTCATTATGGCAAGACGGCTTACGCTCGAAGGCGCAAAGGTCGAGGGCGTGTACGAAGTCAAGCCCACGCCGAGCGGACTTACGAGAAACATACATCAGTGCTTGCACGATTTCGACATACCGCTTTACCTTTCGCACACGGTGACGAGAGTGTTCGGTGTAGACAGGCTCGAAGGCGTGGAAGTCGCAAAAGTGGACGACAAAATGAATCCCACCGAGGGCACGCAAAGACGTATCGATTGCGACGCGCTCATACTTTCCGTCGGTCTTATTCCCGAAAACGAACTTGCAGAATCCATAGGCGTAAAGATAAATCCCTTCACCAAAGGTGCGGATTGCGACCAGACGTATATGTCGTCGATAGACGGCGTGTTTTCGGCAGGAAACGCACTTAACGTGTTCGATTTGGTAGATTATGTGTCGGAATGTGCAAAAGATGCAGGCGCAAACGCGGTGGACTACAAGCCCTCGGGCAAGAGCGTTCGCATAGAAAAGAGCAAAGGACTTTTGAGTTTCGTGCCGCACAGAATCGACGTAAGCAAGCCTTGCGACAAGGTCGTATTCTTCTTCCGCGCCGCAAAGGATATGGACAAAGCAACCCTTTACGTCAGCGTTGACGGAAATGAAGCGTTCAAAAAGAATTTTGCCTTCCTTCGTCCGCCCGAAATGCAAAGAATGGAACTCGACTTCGCCTCGATGGGAATCGAAGAGGGCAGCAAAGTCGAAGTCAGAGTGGAGGAAAGATGATGGAACTTGTGTGTATCGTATGCCCGCGCGGGTGTAGAATCAACATAGAAAACGGAGTCGTCAGCGGCAACGGCTGTAAGAGAGGCGAGGCGTTTGCGATGAGCGAAACTTCTTGCCCTATGCGCTCGGTTTGCTCGACGGTCGCAACGACTTTCAGCGAATATCCCGTGCTTCCCGTAAGGACGGACGGCGAGATTCCCAAAGCGAAAATCGACGAACTTATGAAACAAATAAACGCAATCGTCGTCACGAGCAAGGTTAAGCGCGGCGACGTAATCGCAAAAGGCGTTTGCGGTACGGACGTAAATCTTATCGCAACGGCAAGCATTTTTTGACAATATACAAAGTCGCTTTGCGCACGGGAAACCGCATTGCGAAAGATAAGGGAGAATTATGAGAGAACCACTTGTTTTAACCATTGACTTCGGCACGCAGAGCGTGCGCGCTATGCTTTTCGACAAGCACGGCAAAGAGTACGGCAAAATGAAAGTACATTTCAAAGAACCGTATTTTTCAAAAGACATCGGTTGGGCGGAACAAACGCCCGAGTTTTACTGGGACAGGCTCAAGGAGGCGACCAACGGACTCAAAGAGCAATGCGCCGATATTTGGGACGACGTAAAAGGCGTTGCCGTCACCACCATTCGCGACACTGCGGTCATCGTCGACAAGGACGGCAAGCCCTTGCGCGACATCATTCTTTGGCTCGACCAAAGAGAAGTCAAGGACGTGGACAAAACGAGATTCGGCAAAGGCTTCAAGTCCTTGCTTCGTATGCTCAATCTCTACGACCTTGCCGCCGCGCAGTGCAAGGCTTCCGCTTGCAATTGGGTGCACGAGTACGAACCCGAAGTTTGGGCAAAAATGCACAAATTTTTGATGTTTTCGGGTTGGATAACCTTCCGTCTTACCGGCGTTATGAAGGATTCTGTCGCAAACCAAATCGGGCATATTCCGTTCGATTACAAAAACAAAACGTGGCAATCGCCAAAGGCAATCACAGCGCCCATATTCGACCTCAAAGCAAAAGATATGTGCGAACTTATAGAACCTGGTACTATCGTCGGTTACATCACCAAAGAAGCGAGCCGCGACCTCGGCATAAAAGAGGGTACGCCGGTTATCGCTTCGGGCTCGGACAAAGGTTGCGAAACGCTGGGGTCGGGTTGCGTGGACAGCACGGGCGCGTCCCTTTCGCTCGGCACGACGGCAACGGTGCAAATGACGACGGACAAGTATATCGAAACCGAGCCGTTTGTTCCCACCTATCCGGCGGTGCTACCGGGCAAGTATAATCCCGAAATCGAGATTTATCGCGGCTACTGGATGATTTCGTGGTTCAAAAACGAGTTTGCGCACAAGGAAGTCAAAGAGGCAAAGGAACTCGGCATATCTGCGGAAGAACTTTTGAACAGACACCTCAAAGACGTGCCCGCAGGTTGCGAAGGTCTTATTCTTCAACCGTACTGGACTCCCGGCATCAAACACCCGACGGCAAGAGGCGCGATTCTCGGTTTTGCGGATTGCCACACGAGAATACACATATACAGGGCAATCATCGAGGGCATCGCATACGGTCTTTACGACGGACTTTTGTCCATACAGCGCAAGACCAAAATCAACGTGAAATTTATATCCGTGTCGGGAGGCGGAAGCGAGAGCGACGAGATATGCCAAATCACGTCCAACATTATGGGCATACCGGTAAGGCGCGCCCAAACGTACGAAACGTCGTCGCTCGGCGCGGCAATCACCGCTTTTACGGGGCTTGGAGTTTACAAGTCCTTCGAGGAAGCGGCAAAGAATATGGTGCACGTTTCGGCAGAGTTCAAACCCGATATGAAAGAGCATGAACTCTACCACAAACTTTACAGCAGAATCTATCGTCGTATTTATCCCAACAATAAGAGACTTTACGACGATTTGAAACAAATTCTTCGCTCCTCGAAAGCGGAAGAACACAAATAACTCGAAAATAAAATAATGAATAAAACGCGACTTTATATGATGAAAATTGTCGGATAAACTCGCATTTTGGAGGAAAACTATGTCAAAACCCTACAAAGAATTCGAACCTGTGTGGATCAAAGACGCACCCGATCCCGGATCCTTCCGTTCCATCATGAAATGGGGCGACCCGCAAAAATACAAAGCGCCCAAAGAGGGGCTTTACAAACTCATCAAGAGCATATTCTCGCTCACCGACGACGACTTCAAAACTATGGTGGATACAGGCGAGCAACTCGTTGACGTACACGTCGAAAGCGCGCTCACAAAAGAACAAATCGAAGCGATCACCGTCATTGTCGGAGTCGACAACGCAACCACAGACGACTTCGAAAGAGTGCGCCTCGCGTACGGCAAAACGATGATCGACATCATGAGATTGAGAAAAGGTATCGTCGAAAACGTGCCAGACATCGTCGTCTATCCTACCGAAAAAACTCAAATCGAAAACCTCATCAAATACGCCGACAACAACGGCATCAAAGTGTACGTCCACGCAGGCGGCTCGTCCGTCACACGAGGCACGGAAGCAATGGTAAGCCCCAATATTATGATTGACATCGGCAAAAACTTCAACAAGGTCCTTGCGTTCAACGAAGTCAATCAAACCATCACCGTGCAACCCGGTATCACAGGTCCGCAACTCGAGGACATCCTCAACCACGCTCCCGAAAACTTCGGCACGACAAAACGTTACACTTGCGGACATTTTCCGCAATCTTTCGAGTATTCTTGCGTAGGCGGCTGGGTCGTCACTCGCGGTTCGGGTCAAAATTCGACGTATTACGGCTGCGCGGCGGACATCGTTCTCAAACAAGAGTACGCAACGCCAATCGGCACGATAAAGTCCGACGGCGCGCCGAGAAAGGCTACGGGCCCCGACGTAGACCAAATTATGATGGGAAGCGAAGGCTGCTTCGGCATCCTCACCGAAGTCACCCTCAAAGTGTTCAATCTCTCCAAAAAACACAAGAAATTCTCGTTTATGTTCCCCACTTGGGAAGACGGTATGGCGGTTATGAGAGAGGTTATGCAAGGCGAGTTCGGACATCCGTCGGCATTCCGTCTTTCGGATTCCGAGGAAACGGATATGATGTCGCATATGTACGGAATCATCGGCTCGCCGCTCGAACCGTTGCTTGCGGCAAAAGGATATAAGCAACATTCAAGATGTTTGCTTCTCGGCTTCTGCGACGGCGAAAGCGGATTGCAAAGAAACATTTATCGCAACATCCGCAAGATTGCAAGAAAGTATCACGGACTCTACCTCACGGGCTACGTCACAACGTCTTGGGAACACGGCAGATTCTCCGATCCGTATCTTCGCGACACCATTCAGGACTACGGCATCATCATCGACACTCTCGAATGTGCGGTCAACTGGGACAATATGCCCAAAGTTCACGACGAGGTGAGAGAGGTTGTCAAAGCGTGGCCGAACGCAATCTGCACCTGCCATATCTCGCACAGTTATCCGCAAGGCGCAAACCTCTATTTCATCTTCATCATCAAGACGACCGACCTCGACGCATTCAAGAAGTATCACAGTTCCATTTTGGAAGCGATTATGAAGTCGGGCGCGGCGCTTTCGCACCACCACGGCATCGGCAAACTCTTTGCGCCGTACCTCGAAGGCTCGATAGGCAGCGAACAACTCAAATTGTTCAAGGCGCTCAAAGCGTACTTCGACCCCAACAACACGCTCAATCCGGGCGGCACGCTTGCCCTCGACGAGCATCCGAGCAATTTCTGATTTGAGTTTTGCGCTCAATAAGCGTAAACTCGCGCAACGAGTAAATGCTCGCAAAGAGCGAATCTGCGCAGCGAGTTAATCCGTGTAACGAGCAAGCCAACACAACGATTCATTGCCGACTTTTCGTCTATGCGACGAACTTCGGTAGGGCAGTGAAATGTAAAACACAAAATTCAAAACGGCGTTTGCACATTTTGCGAACGTCGTTTTTCAAATCCGTTTAGATGCGCATATGCGAAAGTGTTTGTTGGCATACATCTCGATTGAGCATATGCAAAAGCGCTCATATGCGCATACATTGAAAACATATGCATATGTGCGAATATGCGCATATCTTTGCAAAAATTACGCGCGATTACAATCTGAAGATATGTGCGAAAAAGGAGAATGATTTTTGCAAAACAAAGCATGCAAATCGCTTCGGTGCCGAGCGTTTGAAGGCGCATATCCGACGGAAATAAAAAACATCTTCAATTTTTCATTTGATTGTGCTATCATATATTTGTTGAGGAGAAAATATGAAACAAAAGATTTTTGATTCAAAGTGGTTTTACATCTGTTTGCTGGTTTTTGCAATCACGGACGTGTTGTTTGTGTTGCATATATGCTGCTCATACGAGGCAATCATTCGCCCCATTTTGCCGCGTCTTGTTGAGGAAAACAAAATAGGCAACACGGTCGGCGGTGCAAACTGGCTCGCATACTTCACGATATTGTCCAACTTGTTTGTGTCGGTGTGGTTTGTTTTGTGGGCGATTGCAAAGTTTGCAAAAAACGAGAAACTTTTGCGTTTTTGCCAAAATCGTACCGTCGCAACCTGCGTCACCTTGTACATCTTTGTCACGGGGCTCTTGTATGCCGGCTCAACTGTTTTCGGCATAAGATGGTTTGACAAGGGCGACGGTTACGCCGTTGTCAACAATGTCGTCAACGTCTATCATCACTTCATCGTGCCGCCCCTTACGGTGGCGATATATTTTTTGATGCCGTCGGGCGGCTATAAGTCTGCGCGCGATGTCGCGTTTACGGCAATGCTCTTCCCGATGGCATACCTTGCCTTTTCACTCATTCGCGGCAGTGTGATAAATTGGTATGCCTATCCAATCTTCCGTCCGAACGCACTGTGGGATGCGGTTTTCCCGACCAAAGAGTACGATTATGCAATTGCGGTGTGTCTGCTGTTTTGCGAGATGATTGCGCTCACGGCGTTCTTTTTCTTCTCGGCATACGGTATGGCAAAAATCCAAAACAAACGATTTGGAAAAGAGGAAGTCGCAAAAGGGGAGTATATGCGCGACATCGCCGTTGCGCCGCCGAAAGACGATTTGTCCGACGAGCGTTTGTCTGCCTGATTTCAATGTAAAATCTCAAAATTTGAGAAAATTCATTTTGTAAAAGAGGGAAAACATATCCGCATTTGAGTGGATTTACGCAAAAATATGGATGTTTTTGCGTTTTTAATATGTTTTTTTGCTTAATGTTATCTGTCCGTCGTCCGCAAAAACATTATTTTTTCAGTGCAGACGACGAATTTGTTGCGCAGACGATCATTCGGGTTGTTCGGCAACGGCTTTTTCGTACGCTTCGATAATCGTGTTCCTGAAAAGTTTGCGCGTCTCGCTGTTGATTGGGTGGACAATGTCCTTGTAGTCGCCGTCGGGCGTTTTCCTTGACGGCATTGCGATAAACGCGCCGCCTTCGCCTTCGACTATTTTTATGTCGTGGACGGCAAAACAATCGTCGATGACAAGCGAGGCGACCGCTTTCAATTTGCCTGCCTCTTGGTCTATTAATCTGATTCTGACGTCTGAAATTTTCATATCATCACCTCGGCGATTTTTCTCATTGTAACATGTCTTGATAAAAATAACAATACAAAATCGCAAAATAGTATCAAAACGGCACATAATTCGCGCAAATGTATGAATATAATGGCGAAAAATGTTTTTAATTTTCGCATTCAAAGGCGTATGCGCAATCGGGAGCGGTTTCATATAATGAAATATGGATTTATCGGCGTTAAAAAGAGGCTATTTCTTGGGGGTAGGCGGCGTAGGGGTAAATGCGCTTGCCAAATTTGCGGCGGATTTCGGAATCGAGGTCTGCGGAAGCGACGCAAGAATCAACGATTTGTGCGAAGAACTTATAAAAAACGGCGCAAAAATAAGCAAAAATCCCGACTTTTCTTTGCTTGAAAAATCGGATTTTTTGGTGTTTTCTTCGGCGATTCCAAAGGATAATCGAGAACTCGTATTCGCAAAAGAAGCGGGCATCCCCGTATACGAACGACACGAATTTCTTGCGGAAGTTTCGCGCCTGTTCGGCAAGGTCATAGCGATTGCAGGCACGCACGGCAAAACTACGACGACGGCAATGCTCACGCAAATTCTTTTTGAAAACGACGTGAAATTTGCCTCGATGATAGGCGGCGAAAGCATAGATTTTTCAAATTATGTCAATAATACGAGTGCAAAAAGAATTGCGGATTTGAAGGATTGCATATTCCTTTGCGAGGCTTGCGAGTATAAGCGCAATTTGCTTGCTCTTTCGCCCGACGTAGCGGCGGTGTTGAACGCAGAGTGCGATCATCCCGATTGCTACGATAGCCTGAAAAGCGTACGGGAAACATTTGCGGCGTTTCTGAAAAAATCCAAAGTCAAAATCGTAGAGCAAAGAAACCTCAATTTGATTGGCGATTGCAAAGGCAACAAGTGCGACGAATTTTGCGTATGCGTGCAAAACGGTAATCAAAAGAGAATGCACGCGTTTGTCAATCAAAGCGGCATGGTTGTTTGCAACGGCAAAAAAATGTCAACGCTCAAATTGCAAGACGACGGAAGATACAACTTCGAGAACGCAACGTTTGCGCTTGCCGCCGCTTCGGCTTGCGGACTGGATTTTGAAAAAAGCGTAAACGCATTGCAAAAGCACAAAGGCGTGAAGCGCAGATTCGAGCGTGCGCGCGACGTAGGAAAAACGAAAGTGTATTTCGACTTTGCGCATCATCCGAGCGAGATTCAATCGGTCATATCCCGTGCGGCAAAACTCGGCAAACTGCTCGTGGTTTTTCAGCCGCACACATACTCGCGCACGAAAGCGTATCTCGACGATTTCGCAAAAGTGCTGGGCGGAAAAAACAACGGCGTGAAAACGCTTGCGATTATGCCGACGTACGCCGCGCGCGAAGTGCCTTCAAACGGCGTAGAAAGCGACGTTTTGACAACGGCGATTTTCGACAAATATCGCAAAAGGGGCGTTTATCTTGTCAAAGACAAGCAATCAACCATCGATTTTGTCAAGTCGCACGCAAAATACCACGACGTTGTCTTGATGATAGGCGCAGGCGACATCTACGATTTGAAAGACCGATTCTAATTTGCATATATGCAAATATGCGCATATGAGAATATGAAAATATAAGAACACCGATATGCAAAATCGCAAAAACGAGAATAGCAAAAAGAGCGAGTTTTCATCGCTCTTTTATATTCTCTTCGCCGCGTTATCAAATGATATCTTCCGCATTGAAATCGAGCAGACGTTTGATGTTGTCCGCCATCACGATAAGCGAGCGGCACTTTGAAAGCGCGTTTTGATAGTCCCCGCACTTAAGCGAGCCTTGCGTTTCGGCAAGCGCAACCGAGAACGAGCGCACGTCGGGCGAGTAGGCAAAAAGTTCCATATACATACGCTTTTGTTCCCACCACTCGAAAATCTCGTTTGCATTGTCGAGGCAATCGTCGCTTTGATTTATTATCGAGTTTTCAAGGGAAGTGAGTTTTTCGTTCAAAACGGAAAACGTCTTGTGAATATAGAAATCTTCAAGTATGCCGCCCGTCACGATGACTGCCAAAATCACGATTGCAAGCACGACTTTTTTCATTGTTTCTCACCTTTGCGATAGGACAAAAACGCATTTTTGACCTCTTGCGACTTGTCTTGTTCGTTTTGTCGATTGTCGCTTTGTACGTCTTGTCCGTCGCCTTGCGAAGCGTCTTGTTGCGGCAAAGTCGATGTGATATAGTCGCCTTTGTAGGGCTGAATGAACATGTCATGCCCCGCAACGAGAAGCACGAGTACGTCTTGTTGTTTGAGTTTTATATCGTCGAGATATTTAAGCACGTCCTCTTTTATGTTGCCCTCGAGCGTCGCAAGATTTTCGCCGACAAACTCGCCTTCCATAATCACGGTTACGGGAATCTCGGCTTTTTGAGGATTTATATCGACGTCGGAGGGAGAGAGAGGTCTGTTTTGCGACTTTTGAAGCACGCTCATATTTCCGTTGGTTTCCAAAATCGCATACTCGACTTCGGAGGGATTGAAGCAACCTGCGCCGCGCAACGCCTCCATAACGTCGTCGACGTTGAGGTTGAGTTCATTCATAACGTCGGGCAGAATGTTGCCTTTTTGTATGATAATGATGGGTTTGCCGTTGAGGAATTTGCGGAATTTTTTGCTTTTTGTCGCGAGTTTTGTGATGATGATATGCACCAAAAACAGCGAAAATACGGGGATAATACCGTACAAAATCGGGATTGACGAGTCCGCCATAGGTATGCAAACGAGGTCGCTTGCGACAAGAGTTATCGCAAGTTCGAAGGGTTGCAATTCGCCGAGTTGACGTTTGCCCATCAAACGCATTGCAACAAGCAATACGAAGTATAAAATCAAACACCTTATAAACAGATTGAGCATATGCGTAGTTTGCTTATAAGGCGTTTTTTTATGCGATTATCGGTATTTTTGCGGAATCTCGCCGCATTTAGCCTCGTTTATATCCGTACTTCGTCGGTTGCGTTGCCGCAACGTTTTTTCGTATGATTTCGCACCATTTTTGTACCGTTTTCGTTCGATTTTTCTTGTGGTTTCGTGCTTTTTTTGTGCCGATTTTGCTTCGATTTCGTTAGTTTTTTATGTCGTCTGTTTGTCGACTTAATGGCGGTTTTGCTTGCCTTTTGCGGCGCAAGCATTTTGACGCAGGTCGTCACGTCAACCACATTGAATGCGGATATGACGAGAAAGAAAAAGAAAAGTATATACACGCCCACAACGACGATTGCGGTGATGTAGTCGGCGTATCTGCAAAGCAGTTTTGCGCCGAAAAGCCCCGTTACGGCAAGCGGAATCGATAGCAAAACGAGAGGAAGGTTTTTCTTGTGATTTGCAAACGAGCCGACCTCTTTTTTGAGGACTATGAGATTTATAATCGCGATGAGCAAAAAGCAAAGTCCCGTCGACAGAGCCATTGCGTATATACCGATGTATTTGGGCATAAACAGAATGCAAGGTATCATTGCGCTTGCGCCAACGACCGTGCCGAGCAGGGTTATACGCTCTTTTCCGAGCGAATTGAGCATAGGCGTGGTGGATTGAGCGGTGGCGATCGGAAAGAGCATAAGCGAGCAGTAGGACACGAATTTGCCCGCCTCGCTGTCTTTGAAAAGCAGTTGCCCGAGGCTTTGACCGAGGGGGAGATATATCGCAAAAAACAGGCTTGCGATTATGACGGAAAAGAGCAGAGAAGTTGACATCTTCGTGCGCACCGCGTCCATATTGCCTTTCGCACGCAATTCGGCAATGTCGGGAACGAGCACGACGGACAGCGCGCCTATAAACGTCACCGGAGCCATGATGAGCGGCAACGCCATGCCTGCGACTCTGCCGTATTGCGCCGTTGCTTCCGCAAGCGTAAGCCCTGCTTTTACGAGCATTTTGGGAAGGATGAGGGCGGTGAGCGACGCGCCGAGCGAAGTGATTATGCGTGTTGCCGAAAGGGGAATGGTTTTCAGGGTCAATTCCATAAAACCGCTCGGTTTCGTAAGTCGTCCGCCCGTTGCGAAGAACAGCACGAGAAGTATAACAACGCACGCAAGGTCTGAAATCGTCATTGCAAGCGCGATGTTTTGCGCGCCGTTAAGACGAGAAATCAAACCGCCCGTAAATGCGATTGAAAGCATGATTTTGACAATCTCGTCGATAAGTTCGGTTGACGAAAACGCCAAAAACTTTTTTCTGCCCCAAAACCAACTGCGAAGGGACGCATAAAGCGTTGAAGTGAGGATTGTGGGCAGCATAATGAAAAATATGGGCAAGCAGTCGGGATTTGAAAACAGCGGCGATATTCTCGACCCCAAGCCGTAAAAGAGGGCGCAAATCGCCGAAGATATGCCAAGCCCCATAATCACGGAAGCGGTCAAAAGGGAGTTTTGCTTTTTGAGATTGCCACTCGATTCCGCGATTTTTCTCGAAAGGACGGTCGGCGCACCTGCGGTGATTGTAAATAGCATAAGCAGAACGCTCAACGCAATTTGGTAAAGCCCGACGACTTCCGCGCCGAGCGCGCGGGACATCCACATCTTGAAGATGAATGAAAAGAGCCTTGTCACGATTGAAAAACTTGTGACTATGCCGAAAGATTTTGCGGTTTTATTCATATTTAAGAATATGTTAGAAATTAATAATTAATAATGAATAATTAATTACTTTGCGCCGAATGCAAAACACAAAAATTAAAGCTTCCCCCTTCCTCACGTGTTTGGACTTCGGCGTTTGCGAGGCAATCCGCCTCGTTCGCTTTGGCTACAACACATTCACCGAATGTGTTGTTTAACGCGTCGCGCCCGACCGCCGTTCAAATAATCCGCTTGCGCACAAAGTGCGCTTCACCAAGCAGATAATTTGGCGAAACTGTGGCTTGAATTTTTATCCGTGTTTGAACTGATAGCACAAATTCTCTGCGCGGTTAGTGATTGCGAG
>CAVBBF010000023.1:0-24735 GCA_963593735.1 Phascolarctobacterium succinatutens | reverse complement strand
ATACTCGTCAATCCGCTACATCCTCTGAAAGCGTTTTGACCTATGCTCGTCACGCTGCCATCAGAAGGGATAACGCTTGATCGACAACCTTTGACAAGCGTTTTTGTCGTCCTATCGATAATACAGTTGTTTACGCTATAAAACTTTTCATTTCCGCCGGCAACGTACAATGATTCCAAATTGGCAGGAACATTATCCACACTTTTCAAACTGTTTGATAAAGTAATGCTACTCAACGGATCACAATCTTTAAATGCGTTATATGCAATATAAGTTATATCGTTCGGAAGAGTTAGCTCTGTTTCTTTTCCGAAGTATCTATAAAGATACACTTCATTGTTTGCAATGACAGTGACAAAACCGCTTAAACTCTCAAAAACAATCTGCTCGCCTTTTGTAGGCGTATACAAGTTATAGCCCACACTATTATAATTAAGACCATCATTCAAGTCCCAAAGTGTAAATTCTAATGAAGACTTGTTGTACACTTCAAATACGCCGCCTTTCGCACACCAAAGGAAAGCATATTTTCCGATACTATTCACTCGTCTTCCGATTGTGACTTTATACAAATCATTACATTCATAAAAGGCATAATCGCCAATGCTTGTCACATTATCGGGAATAACGATTGTTCTTAATTTTTTGCAATATTTAAATGCTTCCTTACCTATTGTAGTCAAATTTCGTGGCAACGTTATATATGTTAATCCGCACCCGCTGAATGCTGAATCTCCGATTGTCGTCAAACTCGTCGGCAATGAAACGCTTTGCAGATTCGTACATCCACTGAATGCTCCTTCACCGATACCGGTCACGCCTTCTCTTATAGTAACGCTCTTTGTTTGTGAAAAATCGCCTTTCACAACGTCACCACCGATAATAATCGCCGTTTCGCACTTCAAATACGGAAAAACGCATGCGGGCGCAGTTACCTTCTGAATAAACGCTTTGGAAAATGCTTTTTCATCGATATTTTCAAGACTGTCAGGCAAAACAATATCGGTCAATCCGCAATTCGCAAATGCGTATTCCCCGATTGTAGTAAGAGCCGAGCCGCAAGATATTTTCTTCAATTCGGCACAACCGTAAAAAGCATACGCGCCTATTTCCGTCAAACCGTTCGGGATTGAAACTTCGTTGAGTGTTTGTCTGTTCCAAAAAGCATAGTTTCCGATTTTTTTGACGCTTCCGTCAAGAGGAATAACGCTTGTATTGCATCCTGCAACCAGCGTTCTTGTCGCAGTTTCAATTAAGCAGTTTCCGCTGCTATGATAAACTTCGTTCCACTCTGCAACTTTGATTACACTTAAATTTACGCATTGCGCAAATGCCGTTTCCGATATACTTTCGACGCTTGAAGCCAATCTGATGTTTTCAAGATTTTCACATCCCTCAAATGCAGCATCGCCGATAGAATTAACGTTATTTTCTACGGTGACCTGTCTTAGTTTATGGCAGTTCGAAAACGCCTTTTTGTCTATATTGTCGTTGCCGAAAATTACTATGGTTTCAAGGCTTTCCTTAGGAATATAGGCAAATGCAGAAGCAGGTGCCGTAACCGACTTTATCGCATTACATCTATTAAATGCGTATTTCTCTATGCCTGTTACGCCGCTTCCTATTTTTATACTTGTCAATTTGGAACAATTTTCAAACGTCCAATTTGCAATTTTAGTTACGCCTGCCGGAATTGATATGCTTTCGACGGTATTCCGCAACGAACTGTTGTCTAAAAACTCTATATCAATGGTCGTTATTCCGTCCGGAAATACGAGATTCACATCTTTTCCGCTATAACTGTAAAGAATCTTCTCGTCTCCAACCGTCCAAACCGAATATCCGTTTTCGTCGGTATATATATCCTTATCGAATATGGCTGTCAAATCCAAATTTCGACTCGGCATTATTGACGAACGTGTAAACACTTCTTCGGTATCTTTATCCACCCAGCCTAAAAAAACATATCCGTCAACTTCATCCAACTCAGGAAGTTCAGACATAACTCGTCCTTCCGTTATATTAAATCCACTCATACGTCCCTGATGAGAGTTCGGATAATTATAAGACCACTGCACATAAAAATTCATAGGCTGATAGGAATCGTTTTGCGCTCCGTCATCGTCATCGTCATGTTGCGTACATCCTGTCAGCAACGCCGCAATCACAAGCAACAGTGATATTAAAATCAAAAGTTGTCGTTTTTTCATCTTTTCCTCCAAATTAGCCCTATGGGGCTATTTTTATTCAATATACTCCCTTAGTGCTAAAATGTCAAAGATTTGTAAATAATAATTTACACATATAAGGTAACTATGAACATTATTGTCGCACAAAGAATACGAGAGCTCATGGAGGAAGAAGGCCTCAATCAATCGCGCCTTGCCGAAAAAGTCGGTGTAAAACAAAACACGATTAGCGCATGGCTTCTCGGAAAAAAAGAACCGAGCATATGCTCGTTATGGTTGCTTGCCGACTTTTTTAAAGTCGACATAGATTATCTTGTCGGAAGAAAAGATTTTTAACAAAAAAAACGAGAGCAAAATTTGCTCTCGCATTTTTTTAGAAGTAGTACTTTTGCTCGTTCTTTTTGCTTTGGAGCGAAGACAAAAGCGTGTCGTAGAGGTTGCCGAGATAATATTTCATATTCGGCGACGCTTTGAGCGCGTCTACGGCGATATCGGGAGAAAGCGCGCTGTAAAAATCGTAGGCGAGGCGGTATCTTTCGCTGTAATTTTCTAGTTTTTCGCCGCTGTAGCCGTACTTGCTTTCGTACTCTTGCTGAGCCTTTTCCTCCTCTTCTTTTTTCGCTTTTGCGTCGGCGATGTACTCGTCGATTTTCTTTTGGCGATCCTCTTGGAAACTCTCGTTCTTTTTGCGGATATCGTTGTTATATTTTTCGTATTCTTCGACTTGCGCGTCGCGTTCGCTTTTGAGTTTTGCGATTGATTCTTCGAGGTCGACAGCGGATTTGAGGTCGAGTTGTTCGAGTGCGCTGTCCTTATCTCTTTGAAGTTTGGATATTTCCTCGTCGATTTTTGCGACCGCGCCGATATACGCCTTTTCTGCTTCGGTTGCGGACTGAACGTGGCTTTGGTCGAGTGCGTCGATTCTGTTTGTTGCTACGCTGCTTCTTGCCATACCCCTCTTAATAGAGTCGTTGTTTGCCTTTTCTTTGAGTTCGTCGTAGAGTTTTGCGAGGTTGGAGTAACTGTCCGAGAGCGTTTGTCGTGCGGAAACTTTATCCTCGTCGAGCGCGGCGACGGCGTCCGAGTACATATCCTTGATTTTTGTTTGCGACTTTTTCTTTTCGGTGTCGATTGCGCTCTGCGCCCTCTTTGCGATACTCTCGTCGCTTTCGGGCGTATACTCTATTTCTTTTAGACCCGATTCGGTCGGAAACAGTTTGTCGAAGTCGATTTCCTCGTCTTTTGGCAAAGAATCGTTATACTGTTTTTCGAGTTCGGCGAGTTTTTTTGAAACTTCCGCTTCCTTTTCGAGAGCGGAATTGATTTTTTCCTGTCTTTCTTGTTCGAGTTGTTTATCGGTTTTGAACAAGTCCTTAATTTCGTCCCACAATGATGACATACAAGCCTCCTATGCATTGTTATTTTCAAGCGCGGCGACTCTCGATGCGAGGCTATCCGCAACTGTTTTGAGATTTGACGCGGTCTTTTCGAGAGCCGCGATTTTTATGGTGAGTTCTTCTATGGAAGAAACTATTTCGTTGAAATTCATAACACTCTCCTTTCCACGTCCACGTCCACCGACACGGGTGAAACGTATGCGTTTGCCGTCTGCGCTTCTATTTTGAATTTGACTCTGATTCCGCACTTTTCGATGGGGATATATTGTTGCGTATCCTTTGCCGCAACATTGAATTTATGCTCTTTTCCGTCGAGAATCACTTTGAGCGTAACGGGGTATTTTGTAAACACGGACGCACCTCTTATGGTTTTGTAGTACGGCGAGCCGAGCGTATTTTCGGGGCTTTCGTAGGTCTTTGCCGTGGCTGTTCCAAAAACATTTCCGCTTTGGCTCATCATACCGAGTTTGTTCTTGTTGTCGTCCGAAAAACAGCAAAGCAACATAGCGTCCTTTGCGGACTTAAGGCAACAGAATCCCGCCACTTTCACGTCGGAAAGCACCGAAATATCCTTCGTTTCGGTGTCGAATCTAATCACCGAGTCGTTTGTCAAATCCCCGGGCTGAGCGAGTCTGCAAGCAAGGTAGTACTTATTTTCGAGATATCCTGCGCACACCGTTCTCTTGTCGGCGATTTTCGGAAATTCCTTTCCGACTTTCACTGCTTCGTAGCCGTCGAAGGCGTAAACGCCGTCCTCCGCGCAGAACATAATTTTGTCGCCGCAGAGCGCAATCGAGTCTTTATATATGCGTCCCGTATCTGTAAACACCTTTTTCATGATAAAATCGTTTTGATCGCCGTATGCGGTCAAACGCATAATTCCGTAGTCGCGAAACACGAAAAGGAAGTTCAAAAACGACACGACTTTGATTGCGTTTCCGAGGTCGTCCGAAAAATCTATATACCCTGCTTCCGTCGAAGAAATCGTCCAGTTGTTCGGGTCGAAGTCGTCGGAAAACCACACCTGATTCTTCTTGTCGTTCAGCGTTCCGAACACTCTTTCGTTATGCACGGCGATAGATGTAAATTGCGGCGCTTTGTCAAGGTACGTCACAGCGTCCGCCCTTACGATAAACATCCCGACTTTTTCGGCGGCGACAAGAAGCACGTCCTCGCCGTTATAGTTGTAGTTCACCGCGTCCGAGCCGTACTGAATCCGGAAATTTTCAAGTTGGTGCCAAGTGTCGAGCGCAAAGATTTTTGTATACCACACCGTGCCGTCGGACAGCACGCACACGATTCTGTCGTCGAGCGCGCCCGTATCGGGATTTTTTCTTCGAAAATAGAACGCCCTTTTGATTTGTTTGTCTGACGCGAACGTCGGGTAGTCGTGCATGTCACTATACACGTTCGTGTTGTAGTGACCGCTCGCCTTATCTATGCCTATTTTGCCGTTTATCACGCCCTTTTCGAATGCGAAATTTTTGCAGTTTACGGCATATTCGAGCCCTGCGATGGATTCGTCGACGGAATTTGCCAGCCCTTCGAATCCGACTTTAATTCTTTTCCTATACGTTTTCACGCCTTTCACGCCTGCCACCTCCTCGCCTTGACGAGAATGTTTTTGCCCCTGTGTCTGAGCGCGCCGATTTGGCTTCTGAAATCCGAATCGAAACTCTTTGCGAGGTCGAACATCTTGTTTTGGAAGTAATATTCGGAAAGCGCGGCGTTTGCAAGCACGCTTCTTGTAAGTCGCATATCGTTTATCTCGCTTGCAAAAGTCAAATCGTCCGACGGCATATAGGCGTAAGTGATTTTAACGTCGCCCGCTACGTCGCAAAACACGCAGTCCGCTCCCGAATAAAAACTTATCTTCTCGTCGTTTTGCACGATTTTTATGGGGTACAGGATTTTTTTATACAGCGACGAAGCGGCGATTTTTCCGTTTGTCACCGTTGCGGTTTCTGTCTGCACGAGAGGCAAGTATTCGCTCACTATGTGCCTATATGCGATATTGACTGCGGCAACGAGTTTGTCTTTGAGTTCGGTTTGCTCCGTGTCGAGAGTTTGATTGTTGGAAAAGTCGGTTTGCCCCATTTTGACGAGGCACTCGCCGACAACGTCTTTGATTTTCATATTATCCTTCCTCTGCGGCGAGAATTTTGTCGCGCGCTTCTATGGTTTTTTGAATTTCGAGCCGCGCGTTTTCTTCCTCGATTTCCGCGATGATTTTTTCGAGGTTTTCGAGGCGGGTCTTTCTTGCATACGTCAAAGTACGCGCGTCGAGCCGCTCGAAGGGCAATGCCATTTGCATTGCCCCGTTGGCGTAGATTTCGTATCTGTTTTTCTTGCGGTTAAAGAACAGTTCGTATCTTCTGTCGATACTTTTCAGTCTTTTTGCGATACCGAACAGATCGCATTCGATTTTTTGAAGTTCCATCTTAGACCCAAGATGCGACGAGCGTGATGTCGCTGTTGACCGGAGTCGAGAAGTTATATTCCTCGCCGTTGAGGTTCCAGCAATCGAAAGACTTGCCCGTCTTAGTCGGAGAGGCGGGAACGACTGCCGTGCCGCCGGGCGCGACCATTTGCGTAGGAACGGTCGAACCTCCGTCGGAGTTGAACGTGACGTAGTAATATTCGGTGTCGCTTCCCGTGAAGGTGAGTTTTGCCTGACCCATAGGTCTTTCGCAGAGCAAGTCGGCGTATTTGACGAGAGTTGCGCTGTAGCACGCTTTGCCTGCAATTTGATGAAGCACCGTGCCGCCCTCGCCTTCGAGCCAACGCCAGTCGCAGAGTTGATGGAGTTTGAAGTCGCTGCTGTTGAGCAAGTACATATCGTTGTCTGCGACAAATCTGTCTGCAACGAACGGGATGCCCGAATAAGACAACGCCTTGTAGCCGCCGTCGAGGGTGAGATAGTCGATATTCGTGCGGTTTTTGCAAAGAGCGTCGACATATTGCTTTCTCATCTTGTAGGAAGCGACGATAAAGTCGATAGTGCCGCCGGCAGTTTCTTCCACAGCGTCGATAGCGTCTTGAATCGCGCTCACGCTGACAGTCTGAGCGATGGTTTTGGTGTAGGGCTTGAGGAAGGAATAATCGCTTCTTTTAAGTCCGTAGATATAATCGCTGTTTCCGAAGATTGCTTCGAGACCGGTGATTTCGTTGCCCTTGGAGCCTTGAACGTAGACGGTGTAACCTGCGCCGATTGTAGCGGTTGCGGATTGAGAGAGCGTGACGATTTTGTTCACTCTGTCGATAGACAAAATTCTCGAGCCGGAAACGACGGTGTCTTTCACGCCGCTTGAGTTGTACACGTCGATAGTCATTCCCTCGATAAGACCTTTGATGTTGTCCACTTTGATTTTGTCTCTTGAACCCGTCGAGTTTGCAACGGTAGTTGCCAAAAGACCGCTTCCGTCGCCGTAGAGCATACGACCAAAGTTGAATTTGCTTGCTTTAAGCAATCCTTCCATTTCGGCATTGAGCAGGTTTACAAATGCGCCAGCGTTGTTTTGCGAAGCGCGAATAGCCTTGTCCGAAAGTTCGATTTTGCCGAAAAGGTTTTTGAGGGTGAGGGTAAATTGCGCGTAGTTGTTTGAGCCGCTTTGAGGGAGGTTGTCGTTTTCTTCGCCGCTGCCCACGCCGCCGTTGATACCGTAGGGCGCGAGTTTTTTGACTTCTTTGCCCCATACGTCCGCGGACGTTTGCCCGATTTTTGCAAAGAGCGGATTAACGCCGACGTTAAGTTGATCGGCAAGTACGCCGAGATAAAAAGTTTTCAGAGCCTTATCGGCAGTTGAGATTGTAACCATAATTTCTGTCTTCCTTTATTCGTTATTTTTCAAAAACATTCTTCCCGCTTCTTCTATGCTTCTTATTTTTTTCGAGGGTGCCACGCATTGCAGCCCGTCGCCCGAAAGAGTCGCAGGCGGTTGCCCGTCGCGAATATCTTTAAGGTACGCGCCTATGATTGCGTCCTTGACCTTGCTCGACGAAAGCACATAGTCGTTCAAAAATTGTCCGTCTTGCATAAGTTGCTCGGGCGTTCTGAACTTGTCGATAAGCACTTGCACAAGCGCGACCGAAAGGCAGTTTCTGTCCTTTTTGAGTTCGGGCTTTTCCATGATTTTGAGAGCGATATCCTTTGCAAACGGTTTTGCGGACGGGGTATTTTCAAAAAACTTATCCGCCGCAACCTTAAAGGATTCGTCGTCATAACCTTGACTTTCGTCGTCTGAGAGCGCTTCGAGTTTTGAGAGTTTTTGCGATTTTTTGGTAAACTCTTTTTCAAGTTCTTGATACGCTTTGAGCAATTCTTCGGGGTTTTTGAATTTGCCGAAAGATTGCTTTTTGTCTTGTTTATCCGCACTCTCGACGCTGTTGTCGGGTGCGGTTTTAGTTTTTTGAGTTTTTATTTCGATTTGCGCAACAGGCACTTCACATTGCGTATTTTGCTCTATAAAGTCGCTGTTTTGCAAATCTGAGAGCATTGCGTTTGCGATTTCTTCGCTCACTTCGATTGCGCCTTTTGTTTCAATGCCTTTCTTTATTGCGTTTTCAATTTGTTTGTCGTTCATTGTCTGTCCCCCTTTCGAGTTTGCTTTCAAGCAAGTTTACGTTGTCCTTAAATCCCAAAAGTTCTGTATGCTTTGCGATGTGTTCCGCCACTCTGTCGCGCAACTCTTTATTTTGCGTACACTTTGAGGACACGCACATTCTGACGTGTTCGGCGATATGAATCGCGTGGTCGTCGTAGAAGTCGCACGGCACGTCCTTTTTGAGCATATCCATATTTTCTTTGAGTGCTTTTTTGCGGTGCATCTCGTCGTTGTTTCTTCCGTCCTCCCAGTTTCCGAATCCGAGAATTTCAAAGATTCTCGCCTTTGTGGAAGTGGAGAGTTTTCCGTTCTCGTCTGCAAAAAGACCGAGTCTGAGCAAGTCGTACACCATCGCGCGCCTTGCCGAAAGCGTATCTTCTATGTCGCTTATCGTGTCGAAGACGATATCCTCGCTGTCGATATTCCCGGCGCAGAACGAAGCGATTTCCACCTCGCCGTTTTCTCCCGTGATGCGCTTTACTCTCGGCACTTTCGCGTATTGGCGATACAGGCGCAAAACGTGCTTGCCTATTCTCTTTATGCACTCTCTGAGGCTGTCGGCGGTGAGAGCGATACGCGTGTCGTCCTGTTCGAGCAACAGCGAAATCGCAGTACCCGAAGCGACGTTGGACGGCACTTGCGAGTAGGTCGTAACCTCGCTCACGCCGCTTATCATCACAAATTCGTTGAGCAGTTTTTCCTCCTCTTGCGAGAACTCGCTCGGAACGTGCGTTGGCGAGATAACCCTCGGCGGAGTGCTTCCTTGCCTATACACCACAACTTTTCCCGGGGGCAATCCTTCCTCTTGCAAATCGTCGGTGTCCACCGAGCCGTCCTCGACGGCGAAAACGCCCACTGCCATACGGTTCATATACTCGTGTTTTCTGTTTTTGACGGTGTTGTATGCTCGCTGAACGGGAATGATTCTCTCTACGACCGACGTTCCGAAAAAGTTTGTGAGGTTGTCTATGCACGTCATCTTCGCAAAAGGATATCCGCGCTGTCCGTCCTCGCCGTTGAGATATGGCATATCTCCTCTGAAAATAAGGGTATCGCCTGCGACGATAGTCAATCTTCCGAACGGATATTCGCTCGTCGGCTTTTCGTACTTTTCGATGACGACAACGGCGTTTTCCTTTTTCTCGCTGACGATTTTCGGTATGGAAGCGGTATAGCCGAAGCCGCCGCCAACGTCTGCGTTGTCAAAGGAAAACACATTGACTTCTCCTCCCTTGACGTCCTTTCCCCAAATGCTCTTCACTTCCTGTTCGGTGAGCACTTTCGCGTGGATAACGGACGACTGTTTGTCGATGTCGGTTATTGCGATATCTTCGGGAAAGATTTCAAAAGGCGGACAGAGCGCGATAGTCACGTCGCCCTCTTTGACTTCCCCGTCCGCGTCGAGGGAGTGCCCCTTTTGAGCGTCCCAAGTGATTTTGAAAAACGCGCTTCCCGTAATCTCGCTCCAAGTATTTGCGAGCGCGAGTTGGGAGGAAAAGTCGTTTTCCTTGCACACTGCGTCGATAAGTTTCGAGGCGAGCGCTGCGGACGCAACGTCGTCGTCATCGGCGGTTGCGGGGCGCACCTGTGCTTTTGCTTTGACTCTGCCGAGTTTTGCGAGCCTCGTTTCGAGAATAGGCGCGATGTGGTTGAACACTTCTCTTTCTTGCCAGAAGTACTCCTTGCCGACTTCCTCGATATCGCCTTTCGACGAGATTTGCGCAAACTGATTGCCGACCACAAAATTCATATTAAGTCGCCAATTCAGTTCCACCGCGCGTCTTGCTTCCTGTCTTTTTTTGAAATCGGCGGTGATGTCCGCAACGATTCTTTCTTCTTTTTCAGACATAAAAATCTCCTTCATTTTGCTATAAAAAAGCGACTCTCTCGCCTTTACGAAAAAGGTCGAAAAAAGTCGTTTTCTATCGTTTTATATTCGAGCGCACCTTTCTATGCGCCGCCAAATTTTGCAAATGCTTTGCTTTTTTGCAAACTATTTTGTTTGTTCTTCTTTTTTCAAGTCGTCCTTGATTTTTTCGATGAGTTTTTTCTTTTCGTTTTCGAGTTCTTCGTCGCTCATAGAAGCCGCGTTTTGCTCGCCTGCGATATCCATATATGTCTTGAGCGCGCTTGCGTCGGGCGGACAGTATTTCCTGACAATTTTCTTTTTTGTCAGCACAAACTCGCCGTCCTCTTTGACCGAGTATTCCTCTTGCACTTCGTTATATCTGTAACCCTTTGCGCGTTTGAGCAAGGATTTCATCAATTCGGCTTCCACATTTTATCCCTCCTATAATCTCTCAAAAGTTTTTCTTTGTCGGTCTGTATAATCGATTTCGGCGGTTTTAAGGGCTTTGATGGCGAGGGTTGCGACATAACGAAATATCTCAATTCGTCCAAAGCGTGATCGTCGATTTTCTTTGGTCTGTCGTTTGACCCCCACCAGTAACCTTTCAGTTCTCTTATGAGATTCACGCAGTTTTTGAAAATGAATATTTTTGGCGGTCTTTGCTCAAACAACGACTTTATACGCTGAATTCCGCTGTATAAATCCTTGTTTACGTTGGTATTGACCAAAATACCCTTTTCGCAAAACAACTCCGCCACGCTCTTTTGCGAAGCGAGGGTCCTTTGATTTGCCGCACTGTCGATGAGTGCGCGAAGCCGTCCTTTTTCATCCCTCTTCCAGTCGAGGCGGTTTGCAATCTCAAAGATTTTCGCAACGTGTCTGTCAATAGACTGTCCTGCCTCGAAATGCTCTGCAACGACATATATTGTTCCGTCAAAATCCACCGCATAAAAGTGGCAACTTGTGGGGTTGGTAAGCCCGGGGTCGATAGATATGTCGCACTGCCATTCTTTTGGTATATCGAACGGCTCGATAACGTGTACGTTTTGATCGAATTCGGGGTACACAAGCCCTTCCGCCGTCGAGAATTTTCCGAATCTTCTCGACAGTTGGTCTTGCTTGGACACGGTGCTTTCCATAGCCTTAATCTCGCCCTTATCGAGGTAGGGATTGTCGTTCCATTCCATATACTCGCACCACACTTCGGGATTTTCGCTTGCGTTCAATTCAATCTCGTCGTACACCCACGTCAGCCCTTTGAGCGGTGTCATCGTGCCGAAGATATCCCCTTTTCTGTCGAACACTCTCATACGGCACTCGTCGTAAATATCCTTGGGCGGTTCTTCGTCGAACCACACGAAATCGAGGGACGCGCCTTGAAACTTTTCACGTCCTTGATCGCAGGATTTGAATCCGATTTTGCTCGTGCCTCCAAAAGCGTTTTTCACCGCGATATAGTCGATAACGCCGTATTCGGGCGAACCTTTCTTGCCTTCGAGCATAACGATGTCCTCGATATATCTCGGCGCAAGGTATTTAAGCACTTTCGCCTGCGCAACGTCGCGCTGCACTTGTTGCGAGAGGCTCACCACCCAGCCGAACACGTTATCTCGATTTTGGCGAAAAGGGTGAATTCCTCTTGCAAGCCATACGCATTCCACTGCGCCGCATTCCGTTTTTCCCGAGCGGTTCCCCCCGAAAACCCATCGGCTTCTTTTTTGCGAGCGGTGGAAAGTCATCTGCTTTTCGTGAACGAAGTCCTTGTTGTAATTTGCAAGAGCGTCGCGCTTTCTCAAATCTATTTCAGTTTGGATTTTTATAAGTTTCAATACGTCTTTATCGTCTTTCATACGCAAAGCATACGCCCCGATTTTGCGAAAAACAAACAATTATGTCACCCTATTTTCAAGTTTGCGACAAAAAAAGCGGTGAAAAGTTGTACTTAAAGACTTTCAATTTGTCAAAGATTATAGTATTATAAGCGTATGGAAAAAAGGTGTGTGAAAAATCTATCCAAAAAAATTCTATCCGCGCTTGCTCTGATTTTGGCGAGCGTCGCGCTTTCGGTATGCGTACTTATGGGCATACTTCTGCCCTACAAGATAGCGTACGCCGATTCCACGCAAGAGGTGTTGGTTGCGCCCGTATCCAACCTCGAAGGCAACGCATACGCAATCGCCTCCGCTTTGGAACTTACAAACGGCGACGACACTTTTTTGATTCCCGAAAGTTACTATATAAGCGAAATCAGCCAAAAAACCGCCGTTCCGCAATACTATCAAGTCAAATATTGCGGTATGAATTTCTATTTCAAGGCGGAAAGCCGTCCGCAAACGTCAACCGTAACTTTTTCAGACGGCGTGTCCTTATCCCCCGACGTTCGCCTTACTTTGACCACGGAAACTCTTTCCCTTTCGGGCATTGAAATAACAAGCGATTATACCATCAAATTCTTGGGTTATCACCCGACGGATACGGCGCAAATTTACGTTGTCGCAATGCTTGACGGTTCGAGTTATTGCGGATTTGCGTCCCTCGATTCTTTTGAGGAGTTTGTCGTTCCCTATCACCCGATTGCGCAAGCCGAGCGCGACAGATTGATTGCAAGCAAGCAAAAACCCGATCCCGACAAAGGCGACATAATCCCCAACACGTCGCTTGCGCTCCGCATAGTGCTTATCATCGGCATAGCCGTGCCCGCGATTATCATTGCGATTTTGCTTTTCAAACCATCTAAAAACGACCGCTCGCAAGGCAAGAGCGTAATGCGCAAAGAGCGCAGAAGAGACGAATTCGACTACGACTCGGCACGCACCTATCGCGAGGGCGGTTATGATTCTCGCTATGATACCCGTTACGATTCGAGACGTTCGGATCCTCGTTACGACTCGCAAGACGAACAAAGACGTGATTCTCGCTACGATTCCCGCCCCGACGACCGTTACGACCCACGCGACGATTACAGAAGATAAACTCTTCGCCATTGTACAATCAGAGTAACCGTAATCCGCAAAAAATATAAACCATCGTGTTAAAATTGCGGACGATTCGCAAGGAATTATACACTATTGTGTTAAAGACGAGCATAACTCGCAAAACAGAATATAAAACGTGCAAAAAATATAGCCGCCCGACATTTGGCGGCTATATTCACAATTTGATTAATTCACCACAAACTATTATTGAGCGGGTGCGCCGATTCCCACAACGCCGTCAACCGGCATTGCAAAGGCGATTCCGTGCGCAGGGGTATGCGTGCCTACGCTTCTATACAGCGCATGCATAACGTCCTCTTTTATGTCCTCGCTCACGATAATCATAATCATTTCTTTTTCGGGTTGGATTTGGATTTGGAACGCTTTTTCCGCTTCGATGTTAGCCGTGCCTCTTGCGCTCATAACCGTACCGCCTCTTGCGCCTACTGCTCGAGCAGCGTCCATTGCCTCGTCGGCAAAGCCGTTGTTGACTATACACACGATGACTTGATGTTGTTTATCGCTCATTGTTTCCCTCCTTCACGGTTTTGAGGTTATTGCTCAAAAAGCCGTATGCGGCAACGCCTATCACGCTTGAAAACGGCACGGTAAACGCAATGCCTTTGCCCTTTTTTATGGTGTTGAATTTGTTTTCGAGCGTAGCGAGAGCCTCCGCTGTCCTTTCCTGTTTAATAACGCTGAAAATTGCGGTTTTTGTTTGGTCGTTCCACTCCGAGAGACTGAGCATCTCGGCGTTTGCCGTACCTCTTGCGCGCGCCGTCCATTGAAAGTTCACTTCAAAAGAGGACTGCAAAAGGTCGGTATAAAATTCCGCCTTGTTGTTTGGAACGATGCTCACAAGCAGCATAAGTTTGCCCGAATTTACCTTCGGCGCAGACGAGGCACTATTTTTTGCGGCTTTTATTTCCGCCTTTTTGGCAGCCGCTTTTTGTGCGACTTTTTTGACTTTTTTCACGTTTTTGTCAGCCATAATACCTCCTCACATAAAGTTGATGATTTGTTCGTCGTCTGCGTCGAGAATGCGGCGCATAACGATTTTTTCTTTGACCTTCGCACTTGCCACCGCTCTGAAACCGAGAAGTTGGATTGTGATGAGCGGGGTCATCGCAACCATAGCGACGATGCCGAAAGCGAGGTTTAACACCTCTTGTTCGCCGCAAAGCACTGCGCACGCGCCGACTGCAAACGGCAAAATGAAACTCGATGTCAACGGACCGCTTGCAACGCCGCCCGAGTCGAATGCGATTGCGGTGTAAATCCTCGGCACAAAGAAGGACAAACCGAGCGAAATGAGATAACCGGGAATCAAATAATAGAGCAACGAGAAGCCGTAAATGATTCTTATGACGCTAAGCCCTATCGACAATCCCACGCCGAGCGATAGCGCAACGAGCATAGAGCGTTTTGACACGCCGCCGTTTGTGATTTGCTCGACTTGCTTGTTGAGAACGTGCACGGCAGGCTCTGCAAGAACGACCACAAAACCGATGACAAACGCAAATACGATGAGAAGGGGTTTTGAAAATTCTGCGATTTCCGCGCCGAGTTTGAAACCAATTGGCATAAACCCGACCTTGACGGACGTGAGGAACACCACAAGTCCGACGTATGTATAAAGGATTCCGATGCCGATTTGAAGCAATTTCTGTTTGGGAAGTTTGAGGACTGTCACTTGAAGTATCGCAAAGAACACCACGATAAGTCCCAGCGCAATAAGCACTTCGAGAGCGACTGCGCCGAGAGCGGGCGCAAAGTTTGCGCCGAGATTTGCGTCAATCGAATAGTCGGGAAGAGTAAAGGTCATATCCCCTTTCGTCGCAAGCGACAGAGCCATAACCGCAAGCATAGGACCTATCGAGCAGAGCGCGATAAGACCGAAACTGTTTTCCTTTGCGTTTCGACCGCCCGAGTTGAGCGCAACGCCCACGCCGAGAGCCATGATAAACGGCACGGTGATAGGACCTGTCGTAACGCCGCCCGAGTCGAACGCCATCGGCAAAAATACTCCTTTGCCGTTTTCAAACATAATCGCTGCCAAGGCAAAAAGCACCATATAAAAGAACAGAAGCAGCGAGGACAAATCCTTTCTGAAAACAATCTTCGAGATTGCGACAACCAAAAACAAGCCTACGCCCACGCCCACCGTCACGATAAGCACGGTGCTGTTCATAACGGCTTTGACCTGCTCTGCAAGCACGCTCAAATCGGGTTCTGCAACGGTGATGAGCACGCCCATAGCAAAGCCTACGCCGAGAAGCAGCGGCAGTTTTTTGGACTTTATCAAACCTGCGCCGACCTGCTCGCCCATAGGCGTCATGGCAAGGTCTGCGCCGACGTTGAAGAGTGCGATGCCCAAAATGAGCATAATTGCCGACACGACGAACGTGACGATTTCTTTCGTAGTAAAATCGGTGACGGGCGTAAGTGCGAAAATAAGCACGATGACGGCGACGGGAAGCACTGAAAACAAGGACTCTTTCAACTTTGAAAGGGTGTTCATACCTATGCTTTTCGCCATGGATTTTTGCGCCATAAGGTCTTTTTGAATATGCGTTTCGCCCTCTTTCTCGTTCGAGCGTTTATGGAAAAATCCGCCCGATTTCTTTGAAGAATCGGCTGTTTTTTCGGCTTGTTTTTCGCCTTGTTTCGCAGTTTGTTCGCCACCGCTGTTGCCGACTTGCTCGCCCTGCTTTTCGCCGAGATTCTCGCTTGCGTTCACCTTTTGTTTTTCTTGTTTAACGTCTGTGCTTTCTTTGCAAGCGCACTCTGTTTTTGTATGGTTTTCAACTACGTTTTTTTCCTCCAAAGCAAAAGCGACCGACTGCTCGGTGTTCTTTTCAATTTCGCCTTGCCTTTCATCCTCGGACATAGCGCTTTGACCGTCAAAGAGCGTGTTTCCCTCTTTTTCGGTTTGGCTTTGCGGATTCGATGTCATCTCGTCTTTTTCTTTTTCCATACAGTATTTTCACAAACAAAATATATCTTTTTTCTTTTGCGGATATTACACGAATATCATTATGCCATAAAAACGCATTGCTGTCAATGCGCCCTTTCACTCAAAACGATATCCGACAACCCTTAAATCTACATTAAAAGCATACATTTGTATGGATATTTATTTTCAAAAACGTACACATTTACAAAACGCTTGACTTTTGAAAAATAAATTCTTATCTTTGGATATACTTGACGGAAACACGGTTTCCGCGACGGTGGCGCATATGAAAAAAATCACAATGGACAAAAATCAAACGGCATTCTGGCTCAAACTGTTCGCCTTGATGGTGACGCTCTCGTTTTTGAGGTCGTTTTCGGCATATTTGTTTATAAATCCCAACGGATTTGCGCCGGGCGGTGTGGGCGGACTTGCCGCACTCATACACCTTGCGGCGGTGGACAGTCCAAACGCGACGGTAAGGATGTTGTCAAACAGCCTTTTCGACCCGGGTATTTTCACCATTGTTATGAACGTTCCCCTTGTCATAGTGGCGTTCAAATTTCTTGAAAGACGCTTTGCCGCATGCACCACCATATGTATGCTCATATTTTCAGGGCTTATGTACATGCTCTCGGCGGTAGGCTGTCCTCAATTCATTGCAAACGGCGACTACGGGCTTATGCTCATTGCGGCGATAGCAGGCGGCGCATGCGCAGGCGTATCGATGGGCTTTATGCTCCGTCAGGATTTGAGCATCGGCGGCACGGACATAATCGGCAAAATCATATACCGTCACAACCCTGCCGCGCACGCTCAGTGGTGGATAACCGCTTGCGACTGCGTGGTTGCGCTGATTTCGGGCTTTTTGGGCATATCCAAAATCAACGGCGCGACGGACGCAACGACGATACTGACAAGTTTGCTCTCCCCCGTACTGTTCTCGTTCATAGCGCTGTTCACGCAATCCAAAGTTTGCGATATGGTGGAGTCGGGCTTGCTCTCGTCGCTGGTGTTTACAATCATCACGGACAAGTCGGACGCAATCGCGCACGAACTTTCCGTACAACTCCACAGAGGAGTCACCGTATCAAAATCCGTCGGCTACTACACGGGCAAGGAACACAATGTGATAATTTGCGTCACATCCAAAAAGCAAATCAACCGCGTCAAAGACATCGTAAAAGCGTGCGATCCGCAAGCGTTTATGTACATAACGCAAGCGGGCGAAGTTTCGGGCAAAGGCTTCACGGGCGGCAGACTTTTGAAGAAAGGCGAAGCCGAAAAGATAGATATGTCCGACGTCATTCCATCCGAACATCTCAACGACAACGCCGACGAAACGAACGCATAAAAATCCAACAAAACATCGTATCTTTCGGCAAAATAATTTTCGAATTAAAACCGAGCAGAACAAAGTCGAAATTAAACTCGAATAGAAACAAAAACATCAAAAAGCGGTCGCTCAAACGACCGCTTCTTTGTTCCGCTCATGTCCTCGCAGAAAATTTTCGTATCTTCTTTTCTATCCTCTTCCCTCGATTTTGCATATCGTTTTTGACCTCAAAAATCGGCGATTTGTCGCGGATTGTCGATTATTGTCGTTGCGCCAGCTTCGACAAGGCGCGCTCTGCCTCTGAACCCCCAACTCACGCAAATGCACGGCAACTCGGCATACGCTGCGGTTTGCACGTCCACTTCGCTGTCGCCTATATACACGCACTTGTTTCTTTCGACGCTCAAAGTTTCGATGACTTTGTTCACCGAATCGGGATAGGGCTTTGCCCTAACGTCGTCGCGCTGCCCCACGACAGCGTCGAAAAGTCCGTCGAAATAGTCCCTTGCCAACTCTTGCACCGCGCTGTCCATCTTGTTTGACACAACGGCGCACTTTTTGCCGTTTGCTTTGAGCGCTTTTAGCAACTCGATTATGCCGTCATATGGTTTGGTATGGTCGGCGCAATGATAAAAATAATGTTGCTTGAACACGTCGAGCACGGCGAGCGTAGTTTTTTTGTCCGTACCGCAAGGCACGCTTTGCTCGACAAGCCTCTTTACGCCGTTGCCCGTTCTGTCCGCCACTTCGCTTTCGGAAAGACTTGGGAAATCGAACACGCCGAGCGCATAGTTTACGCTTATGGCAAGGTCTTGCAGCGTATCGAGGATTGTGCCGTCGAGGTCGAATATGTATAAGTCGTACTTCATTTTCAAGTCGTTTTTGCGCTTATGCCGTATGTAAATTTAGTTTAAGCCGTATGTTATTTTTACTTACGCCCTATTAAAAATTTGCGCCGTTATTCTTTATTTTTGAAAGAGTTTTTCTTTCATCATATATTGATTCATTTCTTCGAGGTTTTCGCCGTCGAACTTACGCGAGCGTTGCGCCCTTGCGGGAATACCCGTCACGAGCGTGAAATCGTCGACGCTCTTTGTGACGATTGCGCCCGTACCTACAACCGCGCCCGTGCCGAGTTTCACTCCGGGAAGAATGGTCGCGTTGGTGTAAACCTTTGCGTACGCGCCGATTTCAACTCCGTTATACTCTCGTTGCATATGGTCGTGTTCGCTGTGAGAGTGGGTGAAAATCTTGACGTACTCGGTGAGCATTGCAAAGTCGCCCATTTTTACGCCGCCCTTCGTGTCGATATAGCAGCCTGCGTTCCAACTCACGTTGTCGCCGACTTCGAGACGATGACCGTAATTGAATCTGCAACCCTCGTTTGCCACGAACCCGTCGCCGCATTTTTTGAAAAGTTTTTTTGCAACGATTTGTCTAAACGGCACGGCGAAATTGCAATTTACGCCAAGCGGAACTCTGTCCACGCTATCCCACAAAATATGCAGATTGCGTTGCTCTTCGGTGTACGGGTCGATGTCGCCCATAGGCATATAGTCGCCCCAAAGCCTGAACGATTTTATATCGTCCTCACTGTAATCGTCGATGCCGATAAGTTTCAATGCTCGCACGGCGTTTTTGGAATCCATACCGTCGGCGGCGAGTTGCTCGAACTGTTTCAATCTTTCGTCAATAGTCATATATTTGCCTTTATGCGTGCAAAACGTGAATATAAAACCCGTTTTGTGCGATTTTCAATAGTATTTTTTGTTTATTCGATGTCGAATTTGTATTCGGTCACCGCGCTGTAAGTCTTGCCTTTTTCGAGTTCTACGCTTTCAAAGGACGGCACGTTGCATGCGTTGGGATAGCCTTGTGTTTCCATACAGAATGCGGATTGATAGCCGTAAACGCGTTTGCCTTGCAAGCCTTCAAGGAAGTTGCCCGTGTAGAATTGCATACAGGGTCTGTCGGTGTAAACGCTCATTTTTATTCCGCTCTTTTCGCCCTTTGCGGTTGCGACCTTGCGGAAGCCCTCGCCGTTTAGAACGTAGTTGAAGTCATACCCTCTTGCGATTTTGAGCATATGCTCGTCCGCCTTTATATCCTTGCCTATCGTCTTGGGCGTTTTGAAATCGAATGCCGTGCCGACGATATTTCTCTTTTCGCCGTGCGGTATAAGTTCATCGTCAACGGTCGTGAGGTAGTCGGCATCGATAGTCACTTCGTGACCGAGTACTGTTTTGAAATCGCCGTCAAGGTTGAAATATGCGTGATTTGTGAGCGAGCAAAGCGTGTCGCCGTCCGCGCTCGCCTCGTACTTCAAGCAAAGCGCGTTGTCGTCAAAAAGCGAGTAAGTCACCGAAACGGACAAGTTTGCGGGATATCCCTCTTCGCCGTCTAAGGACACTCTCGACATCTTCACGCCCACGCCGTCGATAATCTCGGCGTTCCATATTCTTGAATCGAAACCGACCTTGCCGCCGTGCAAGTGGTTGTTTCCGTCGTTCTTGTAGAGGGCGTATTCCTTGCCGTCGAGATTGAATTTTGCGCCTCCGATACGGTTGCACACTCTGCCTATAACGGCGTTGAAATAGGGATTGTCGCCCAAAAATCCGTCGGGTGTATCGAAACCCGCAACGACGTCGACGAGGTCGCCGTTTTTGTCCTTTACGCACAAATTCGCAATGCGCGCGCCGTAGGTGACAACGACTGCGCACGCGCCGTTTGCGTTTTCGATTTTGTAACTTTCAATGCCGTTTTCGCTCTTTGCAAGATACGTTATTTTCATATTCCCACCTAAAATTGTTTTCTGTTCTTATTCCAAAATCCGACGATTGCCAAAAGCCGATTTTCGACAATGTAAATAGGATTTGCGATTGTCTCTCGATTATACCACGCCGCGCATACGATTTGCGACATATCAAAATCTTTTCATCAAAGATTCAAAGATTTTTCGGTGTTCATCAAAAAGTCTTGCAGCGACAACATCAATATTCCCTGTTCGTTATAGCCGCTCAAAATGGGTCGATTCACAATTATTATCTTTCTGAATGCGTCGTTTATTGACAGCAACGACGCTTGCTCCTGCGCCATTTTTTCATCGGAAGAAATATTGTACGCCGATTGAATATAGTATCTGCGATTTCCGAGATTCGCGACAAAATCGACTTCGAGGTTTTTCCTCACCGAAACGCCGTTTTCCTTTTTGACGTTTTCCACAACGCCGACGTCAACCGAATATCCGCGCAAGCGCAGTTCGTTGTAAACCGCGTTTTCCATAATGTGCGTATATTCTTGTTGGCGGAAGGAAAGTCTTGCGTTTCTAAGCCCCAAATCCACAAAATAATATTTTGCCGGGGTATTGATATATTTTTTCCCTTTTATGTCATACCGCACTGCCTTTTCCACCAAAAAAGCGTCTTGCAGACAATTCAGATAGTTCGAAATTGTGTTTGCCGACACCTTTACGTTTTTCATGCTCGCAAATGTATTGGACAGTTTCAGCGGATTTGTAAGCGAACCGACGGAAGAAGCCAGCACGTCGGTCAATTCGCCGATTTCGGCATTTCCGCGCAAATTGTTTCGATTTATGATATCCGCCAAGTAGGTTGTGTCAAACAAACTTGTCAGATACTTTGCTTTGTCCGCCTCCGTTTCCATCGAAAGGCACAACGGCATACCGCCGTAATTGCAGTACACAGCCCACGCTTTTTCGAAATCTCCGCCGAAAACGGAATAGAATTCCGAAAAGTTCAACGGGTACACTCTCACTTCGTCGCCGCGTCCGCGAAACTCGGTTATTATGTCGCTCGACAAAAACTTCGAGTTGCTGCCTGTAATGTAAATATCCGCATTGGCTATGTGCAAAAAACCGTTTATCACGCTTTCGAACTGCGGAACAAGTTGTATTTCGTCAAGCAGAATGTAATACTCGTTGTCGTCGACAATCTGTTTTTTCACGCAATTGTACAGTTCGTTCGGATCCTGCAATTTTTTGTTTCCGAAATCGTCAAATGCGATTGAAATAATGTGATCTTCTTTGATTCCGCTTTCAATCAAATGGTTTTTGAACAACTTAAACAACAGGTACGATTTGCCGCAACGCCTTATCCCCGTAATGATTTTCACCAGCCCGTTTTGCTTGTGCCGAATCAATTTATTCAAGTAAAAGTCCCTCTTTATTTCCATAAAAAAGCGCCCTCGCTTCTCGTTTATAAACACTATTATACCAAGTCAAACCGTCAAGTCAATATCTTATTGAGAATTTTTGTAGAAATTCACAATTTTTCTAATTATAATTCCAGCCCCCTCTCCGAAACACTCAAATCTTCCATAACCCAAACGGAGTTTGGATATCACCCGAGCATGGCGAGGATATCACCCGAGCATGGCGAGGATATCACCCGAGCATGGCGAGGATATCACCCGAGCATGGCGAGGATATCACCCGAACAAAGTGAGGATATCACCCGAGCATAGCGAGGATATCATCCGAGCATAGCGAGGATATCACCCAAACAAAGTGAGGATATCACCCGAGCATGGCGAGGATATCATCCGAGCATAGCGAGGATATCACCCAAACAAAGTGAGGATATCACCCGAACAAAGTGAGGATATCATTGCAAAGAAAGTGGCACACACTTTCTTTGCATCACGCACAATGTCTCCACGTTGCTCGTTTGAGGGAACATATCGAAAGGCGTGACCCTTTCGATGTCGTAACTTTGCGAGAGTATCTTCAAATCCCTTGCAAGCGTTTGCGGATTGCAACTGACGTAAACTATTTTTTCGATTTTCGCTTCTATCGCGCAATCGAGTACGCTCTTGTCGCAACCTTTTCTCGGCGGGTCGAGAACGAGCGCAACGGGTTTTCTTGCCGCCTTTTTTTCGCTTTCACCGAGATAAAACGGCGAAGTCTTGATTTCGTCGGGCAAATCCTTGTCTTGCGACTTCGTTTGCTCGCTTCCGCTTTCGATTGATTTGGCGTATTCCAAAACGTCGCCGCACACGCACTTCACTCTCTTGTCAAGACCGAGCGATTTCATAAGCGCGTTTGCGTTGTCCACCGCGCTCGGCTCGATTTCGACGGACGTTATGTTTGCCTCTTTAAGCCTCGTTGCGATTTGCGCCGTCAAAAGCCCCACGCCCGAATAGAATTCCAAAATATCGCCGTCGAAATTTGCAAGTTCTTTGCACACTTCGTCGTATATCGCGTCGCGCACGTCGTTATTCACCTGCAAAAACGACATAGGCGAAACGACCGCGGCGAACGTGCCGAGATTTTGTTTTTTCTCTTTTCCGTACACGAGTTTGACGGATTTTCCGAAAATGACGTTGGTATTCTTCCTGTTTTCGCTGATATACACGCAAACGCCCGAAAATTCTTTTTCGAGATTTTGACAAAGTTCGGCAAGGAACGGCACTCTGTCCGAATTTACGACAAGAGTCACCGACAGCGTATCGAGATTTCTTGCAACAACGTGGCGCAAAACGCCTTGTCCGCTCGTTTCGTCGTACACTCCGATATGATTGAAATTTGCCCAGTCGGTGACGATTTGAATGAGTTTTGCCGCCCATTCGCCGTGCAAAGCGCACCACTTCATAGGCACGACCGAGTGCGTGCGCTTCTCGTAAAAGCCGAGCGTCACTCTGCCCGTCTTCCGTTTATATCCGAACGGAAGCGCGATTTTGTTGCGGTATTCCCAGTCGTTGAGGCGCACAACGTCATCAACTTCCACGTCCAAACCGCCCGTCTTTTTGAGCGCGTTTTCGACGTTCGCTTTTTTGATTTTGAGTTGACACTCGCGCGTAACGTGTTGCAAATCGCAACCGCCGCAAGTGCCGAAATAAGTGCATTTGGGTTTAATGCGGTCGGCGGACGGTTTTTCAACTTCTATGAGGTCTGCAAAGGCGTAATCCTTTTTTGCATAGCGAACTCGGGCGCGAACAATCTCGCCCTTCACGGCAAACGGCACGAAAACGGCGTACGAGCCGATTTTGACGATACCCTCGCCCTCGCTTGCAAAGTCGCACACTTCGCCTTCTATCACGTCACCGACAGCGACCGTCAGCACTCCACTTCCCCCTTCAACGCTTTTTTGTATTGCGTCATAAACGTTTCAACTCTCTTATATCCCTTGCTCATATCAACGCCCAAACCCTTTTCGAGCCTGAAATACCAGTTGTAGAGCGCAAGCGCGTCCTTTCTTGCAGGCGCAAACGGGAATCTTAACACATAGCAATGGTCGGAGCGGAAGAGGTTTTTGCCCACCGTATACTCGTTTTTGACTCCTGCTTTGGTGAGCGCGTCGCTCATACGTTTTGCTTCGCCGAGGCACAAAAGGTCGGTCATACCGCCGCTGTTGTAGCAAGGCGGAAGATTTGAATTGAGATAATTGTACGGGTCGGATTGCTTGTAGAATTGCCAGTTCCTGAACGCTTTTCTGCTCTTTTGCCCCGAAACGTATCTTACGATAAGCGTGTTTGTGAGCGGAATGCGATACATCACCTCGAAACTGAATGCGCCGCTGACCATAATAAGACCTGCGGGCTTCGTTTTCGTTGTCGGGATGCCGAGCGAGTTTGCGTATTCGAGGTCGCTTGCGGCAACTGCGAGGCACATCGTAAGATGTCCGCCCGATGAGTCTCCCGTGACGGTGATATTGTCTTTGTCGATTCCGAATCTTTCGGCGTTGTCGCAAAGGAAATTGTATGCGTCAACGCAATCTTCGAGGTCTTTGGGGAAGAAAACTTCGGGGCAAAGTCTATGGTCGATGACCGCCACGACCGCGCCCATAGCCGCAAAACATCTCGCATAACCGTCGCGGCGCAAGCGGTTGTGAATCATCCAACCGCCTCCCGGTATATCCATAACGCAGGGTGCTTTTTCGGCAATCGGGCGAGAGGGATAGTAAACGTCCATCACGAGTTGTTTGCCGTCTACGGTTTTGTATACTACATCTTTTTCGATTTTGATTTCGTCGTTGAAAGGCGTTTTGCCGTTCGGCACCGCCCTGTCCTCTTCAAAGAAGTCGAAAATATCCGCCATAATAGGACGGCGGCGCATTCCGAAGTCTTTTCTGAACGCTTTTTCAAGCCTTTTACTCTCGTTTTTGAGTGCTTTTTTGTCGGCTTTATATTGCGCTTTCAAGGTTTTTCTGCCCAAGCGCATATCCTGAATGCTTGCTCCCTCGTTTTCCAAGAGCGCAACCATATCGTGAGCGAACTGTCTTTTGAGCCGTCTCTTATCGGTGCGATAATTCGCTGCAAAATACTCGTATTGTTTCATAAAAAATCCCTTATCTTTTTTTTGTTGTTAAATTACTGTACTTCTCTACAAGAGTGCAAGGGGCAAACCTTAAATTAAAGCTTCCCCCTTCCTCACGTGTTTGGACTTCGGCGTTTGCAAGGCAATCCGCCTCGT
>CAVBBF010000022.1:0-25889 GCA_963593735.1 Phascolarctobacterium succinatutens | reverse complement strand
ATTTACTTATATTTCACACACTTCTATGAGTTTGTTGTCAACAAGGTCGCAAGACGTCAAAATGTAGATTATCCCGTGTTTTTTGAGAGTCGGTGTTACCCTTGCGCTCTTGCCGTGTAAGTGTCCGTACAGCACGACGTTCACGTTGTATTTTTCAAGAAGTGCGGTTACTTCGGTGTCCTGATAAGTTGCTTCGAACGGCGGATAGTGAAGCATTACGATGAGAACGTCGCCCTCTTGTTGCATTTTTTTTGCATAGGACAGGGAAAGTTCGAGTCGTATCAATTCTCTTTTGTAAATCTTCAAATCTGCTTCCGACGTATCTTTTTGAGGAATATTCCAACCGCGAGCGCCGGCGATGACAACTGCTTTTTGCGGATTGCTTTCCGATTCCACTCTATATGCGTTATTTTGAATGAAGTTGAAAGTGGGGAACGTCGCGCGCATTTTGCCGAGCGAACTCCAATAATAGTCGTGATTGCCCTTTACGACGTATTTTTTGCCTTTGAGTTTTGCAATTTCGTCGTAGTCGGGTTTTGCCTGTTCGAGCGTCAATCCCCACGACAAATCGCCGCCAAGCAAAACAAGGTCGCCGCCCGCAACCCTTTCTTCCCAATCTTCGCTTATTTTTGCGAAGTGGTTTTGCCAGCCGTCGCCGAAAATGTCCATAGGCTTTTCGACGGCAGAGGATAGATGTAAATCGCTTATTGCAAAAACTTTCATATGGATAATATAACATATAAATTATTATTTATCAATTATTGACGTAAAATCGGAAAATAACGAATGGAAAAAATGCGATATAAGTGGAAAGCGCGGCAAATAGAAAATACGATAAACAGAAAGCGAAGCAAGTCGAAATATCGAGCGGGTGAGTCTTGGCGAATGGCAAATAGAAAAAATGCGAAAAATATGAAACGTTTGAAAATCGAACAACGGCATAAAAGGCGCAGATTTTTGTCTGTGCCTTTTAAGTTTCAATTCGATATAATCGAATTTTTCTTCGGTTGCTCTTGTTTGTCAGGACGGGAACAAGGGCAAATCGAACACGCCTTGACAAGCGTCTTGGCTGAATTCCGTGCAAGGCGGAATCTTGCAGTAGCCGTAGGACGGCACGAGAAGATTTACGGGCGCTTGCACGCTGAGAATGACCGTGACGCAACAAGTTATCGAGAACGTATAGTCGCTCACATAAGTACCTCTCGGCGAAGCCATATTGACGGTTGCCGCGACGACGGGCGAGATTACGCTGCCCGACGGCACGCACATCACAACGTCTTGGGCGATACTCACGGTGCTTGTACCTGTGCCGGCAACGCCGTTTGCGTCGGTGTAGGCGATTTGAATGGGTATCGAAATCGTTGCGGTTACTCTTGAAAGCCCCGCTCTGTCGGCAATCGGGGTTATCGTAAGGGCGGTAATCGTGCCGACCGACGAGGTTGACGAGCCGCTGACGAAGGTGAGTGGAAGCGTGGGGTTTGCAGGCGAAATGTTCGTGAGCGCCACCGTTGAATCTATGCTTGTCTGCATCATGCAGGCGTCGAAGATTTTGGTGGTCTGAATGCAAACTTTTTCACACAAGCCGTTCATCGGATTGCCGTTGATGTTCCCGGGACATCTGTCTATCGTAGAGTTGTTGTTGCAAAAAGACATCTTTTTACCTCCTTTTATATTTGCCACAATATATGCGAAATGAGATTTTTTGTTGAAAGCGGAATGTTTTTTCGGCTCGAAAAGTGGAAGAAAGTGGCAAAATTCAATGAAAACGTAACGGGAAAATAGGGGATAATAGACGTTGGATCGAGTGAAAATTTATAAAAAATTTGCGTATTTTTAGGGTAAAACACACTGAAAAGACGGATTCTCGTCTACGATTATACGGCGAGAATCTCATTTTGCATATAGTTTACTTGTAAACATAAATAAAATTGCATACCATTCTATAAACCCTCTAAATACTAAAAAAAATTTTGGGTCAAAATTGGAAAATATCTATTGACAAGCGTTTCATATTGTTATACAATAACAAGCGTAAAGGGTGAAGTGCCCTCAAAAAAGGAAAAACAAATGCCGAAATTTATGCTTGGAAACGCTCGTCATCAACTCGACGAGAGAAATAGGTTCAGGATTCCCGTCAAGTTCCGCGAAGGGCTTGGCTCTAACCCGTATTACCTCCCGGGCAAAAACGGTTGTTTGTACATCGTTCCCGAAGAAAGATTCGAGGAAATGTTCGCATCTTTCATCAACCAAAATCCCTACACGTCGGATACGGACGAATTCACCTCGACAGTGTTCTCGTTCAGCGGACCTCTCGAAGAGGACGCGCAGGGCAGAGTTTCTCTCGACAAAAACATCAAAGATAAATTCGGCATCGAAAAGGAAATGGTTTTTGTCGGCAAGGCAACCTACCTCGAAGTTTGGCCGGCGGAGGCTTGGGACGCAAGATACGGTGTACTCGATCCGAGCAAGATTGACAAGATGATTCAAGACCTCAAAAAGTACGGGGTGTGAAAATGGAATTTGCACACGTTCCCGTGATGTTGAACGAATGTCTTGACGGCTTGAAAATCAAGAGCGACGGAATCTACGTCGACGGCACGGTCGGAGGCGCAGGACACTCGATTGAAATCGTCAAGAGGCTCGGCGAGGGCGGAAGGCTCGTTGCGGTGGACCGCGACAGCGACGCACTCAAAGCCGCATCCGAAAGACTCGCGCCGTACAAAGACAAAGTCACTTTTGTACACGACGACTACAAAAACCTCATGTCCGAACTCGATTTGCTCGGGATTGGCGAGGTTGACGGAATCCTGCTCGACCTCGGCGTAAGCAGTTATCAACTGGACAATGCCGAAAGAGGATTCAGTTATATGAAAGACGCACCGCTCGATATGCGTATGGACAGAGAGCAACCTCTCTCCGCCTACGACATCGTGAACGGATACGACGAAAGAGAAATTGCAAACATCCTTTTCGATTACGGCGAGGAAAAACTTGCAAGAGCGATTGCAAAAAACATCGTCGCAAAAAGAAAGGAAAAGCCGATCGAAACGACGCTCGAACTTGCAAAGATAGTTGAAGACAGTTATCCCGCAAAGACGAGATGGAAATTCGGACATCCTGCAAAGCGAACTTTTCAAGCGATACGCATTGCGGTGAACGGCGAACTCAACGCTTTGGACGAAGCAATCACGCAAATGGCGCGACGTTTGAAAAAGGGCGGTAGAATGGCGGTTATCACCTTTCATTCGCTCGAAGACAGAATCGTCAAATCGGCGTTTAGAGAACTCAATCTCTCTTGCACTTGTCCGCCCGACTTTCCCGTCTGCGTATGCGGAAAGGTAAAGGAAGTAGAACTAATCAACAAAAAGCCGATTGTCGCAAGCGAGGAAGAGATGAAAAACAACTCGCGCTCGCAAAGTGCGAAACTGAGAATCGTCGAGCGAGTGTAAGCGACAAAGCGACAAAGAACAACGAAGAAAAACAAACAAAACAAAGATAAAAACAAGAAATTATAGAGAAGGGAAAATCGATATTCTATCAGGGTTAAAAAAAGGAAATCGATAATCTAAAAAGGGGTACGGTATGGCAATCACATTAGACGAATTGTTGGGCAGAAACACAAGAGAAGTCACAAACGGCAGCGTTGAGAGTTTTCCTTCATACGAAGACTTCAAGACTTCGCGCACAAATCAATATGCGCAAGCGCAACCCGTTCAAAACACGCGCTATAATTTCGATATGGCACCTGCAAGAGAAGTTCGTTCGACAGAAAGTGTGAGAAATTACGAAGCGTCGCGTCCCTATGTCGCGCCGCAAGCCGTCGAATACCAACAAAGAGAATATCCCTTCTACGACAATTTGCAGCAAAGAGCGCAATATGCGCCCGTTCAATATCAAGAGCAAGCGCCCGTTCAGACTTACGACCAAGTGCAGTATGCCCAGCCGCAAGTTCGCCAAGCCGCTCCCGCACGCCAAGGTTTTTACGAGTTTACGGCGCAGGACACCGAGAGAGCGAGCGATCAAGAACTTTATGCAAGACTTGCTCACACCGATATGAGCAACACGCCAGTATTCGAGGATAGCGCTCAACAAGCGGTTCAGCGCACCGGACTTTTTGCTCGCAAGGCTCAAAAAACTCAAAACGTCAGCGAACAAAAACAACGCGCTCGTCTCAACACGAAAGGCAAAATCATACTCGGCGTATATCTTGCCGTCATCGCGCTCGTTGCGTCGCTCATCATCGTGAACGCAACCAAAATAAATCAAGGCAAGGCTGTTACGCCCACTTCGCAAATAAAAGCGAGCCAAGAAGCGAATAATACGGAATCTTTTGCAATAGATTCTCAATATGAAGTTCGCGTATAAAACAAAAAAGCATACAAAACCCAATCTTCTTTATAATCCAACAAAAAGGCTGTCGGCAATTCTATTGCTGATGGTCTTTTTGTTTGCGGCAATCTTCGCAAAAATGTTTGCGGTGATAGTGGTCGAGGGCGAATCCTTGCAAGTTAAAGCGGTGGATCAGTGGCTTCGCGACGTGCCTACCGACGCGCCGAGAGGGCAGATCCTCGACAAAAACGGAAAAGTGCTTGCCTCGACGTCCACGAGATACAATTTGTACGTTCGTCCGAGCAACACGCCCGACAAAGAAGCGGTTGCGAATTTATTGTGCGACGTGTTCGGCTATCCGTACGACGGCACTCTCGAAAAAATTTCAAAGCGCACGAGCGAAGTCACCGTCGCAACGAAAGTGACAAAAGAGCAACTCAACAGAGTATACGAATCGGGACTCAAAGGAATCTACTATTCGGAGGACAATTACCGCTATTATCCCTACGGCGATTTTATGACGCAGGTGCTGGGATTTTGTTCGAGCGACGGATTCGGACAGACGGGACTGGAAGCCTACTACGACAAATACCTGACGGGCGTAAACGGCAAGATTTTGACGGAAACCGACCTCGTAGGGCGGTCGCTCGGCAAGGATTCGGGCTACTATTTGCCTGCGGTTGCAGGGCTTGACGTAAAAACCACGCTCGACGCAGGCATACAAAGCATAGTCGAAGGCGCGGTTCGCAACGCGGTTGCGAAATTCAACCCCAAAGGCGTTGCCTGTATTGTTATGGATTATTCAAACGGAGGAATTGCCGCACTTTGCGAATATCCGTCTTTCGACTTAAACAACGTGCCGCGCGACGATTTGACTCTGCTGTTTGAAAGTTCCCAAAGTCGCATAATTTCATCGGTATACGAACCCGGGTCTACGTTCAAAATTCTAACCTCTGCCGCCGCGCTCGATTCGGGCAAAGTGCGCACGAGCGACAGATTTTATTGCGCAGGCTCGAAAGTGGTGGACGGCAAGAAAATCCGATGTTGGAAAGCCAAAGGTCACGGCTCAATCGATTTTGGACAAGGGGTCGAGGGCAGTTGCAACTGCGTGTTTATGGAATGCGCTTTGCGAATGGGAACGAACTCGTTTTACGACTATCTGTCCGCGTTCGGTCTGACTCGAAAGACGGGCGTTGATATGACTGGGGAAACGAGCGGCATATTTATCGACAGAAATCTCGTAAAAAACGTTGACCTTGCTCGCATAGGCTTCGGACAGGCGGTCGCGGTTACGCCGATAGGGCTTCTGGCAGCAACGTCGAGCGTGATAAACGGCGGAATCAGGGTTACGCCGCACGTTATGAGCGAAGTGAAGTCGAATTCGCAAACGGTCGCGAGTTACTCGCTGTCGGGCGGCGATAGGGTTATATCCGAATCCACGTCGAACACCATGCGCGAACTTTTGCAACGAGTCGTTACGACGGGAAGCGGCAAGGGCGCGTACGTTCCGGGGTATAAGATACTCGGCAAAACTGGTACGGCGCAAAAGTACGAAAACGGTCAGATTGCAAGAGGCAAATATATCTCGTCCTTTCTCGGATTTTCGGTGAGCGAGGGCGCAAACTACGGCGTGCTTTTCATCGTTGACGAGCCGAAAGGGTATATGTATTACGGCTCGCTCGTTGCCGCGCCTATGGTTGGCGACATATTCGAGAGCATGTTTGCGTACCTCGGAATCGAGCCGCAATATACGGGCGAGGAAAAAGAGGTTATCGGCGAGGAATTTATCCTTCCGTCCTTCGAGGGTATGAGCGTAAACGAAGCGAAAAATCAACTTGCAAAACTCGGATTGTACTGCGAAACGGACGGCGAGGGCAACGTTGTTACCGGACAATATCCGCTCGCAGGCGTGAAAGCGGACAAGCGAAACGCCGTGCTTTTGCTGACCGAATAAAGCGAAAAGATTTTCCGTTTTTGTCTAAGATTGCGGTTGGGTTGATAATGTTTTCTACACTCATTATTATGAGTGTATCAACCCTTGGAGGACGCAACTTATGAAACTTGAAAACTTGCTTTACGGCGTAGAAATTCAAAAGACGAACGCGGATTTGAACGCGGAAATAAAAGAGATAAAAATCCATTCGAGAGAGATTGAGGACGGCGATTTGTTCGTATGTCTCGAAGGTGTGAACGACGACGGCAACAACCATATTTGCGAAATAGATTGCGACTTTGTCGCGCTCACTCAAAAAGAACCCGAAAGCGGAAAATACGTTCTCGTATCCGACGCGCGCAAAGCGTACGCGCAAGTGTGTCAGAACCGTTTTTTGCGCCCTATGGAAGGTATGAAATTCGTGGCGGTCGTGGGTACGAACGGCAAAACCTCGACGGCGCATTATATAGATTCCGTTCTGACTTTCGCAGGCGTAAAAACGGGACTTATCGGCACGGAAGGTCACTATATTCTCGGCGAAAAGGTGGGGCAGAGCCTCACAACGCCCGATCCTTACGAACTCAACGAATTGTTTTTCAAAATGCGCACGAGGGGCGTGGAAGTCGTGATTGCCGAAGTCAGCGCGCACGCCATATATCTCGAAAAACTCGGCGATCTCAAAGCGGACGTTGCGATTTTGACGAACGTATCGCAGGATCATCTCGACTATTTCAAGGATTTTTCAAACTATCAAAGCGTAAAAATGTCCTATTTCGAAAACGGCAACACAAAGACGGCGATAGTCAACGTCGACGACGAGAGCGGCCGCATACTTTTGTCGCGGTTGGAGGAAAGAAAGGATGTCAAAACCCTAAGTTACGGCTTGTACAATCCTGCCGACTGTTTTGCGGTGAACGTGGTCGAGGACATAGACGGCGTGAAGTTTGTCGCAAATCTCAACGACGAGATAATCGACGTCAAATCTTCGCTGTTCGGCGAGTTTAACGTATACAATCTTTTGGGCGCGATGAGCGTTGCCTACGAACTCGGTATAGACGGCGAAACCATAATGCACGCGGTGAGAAAAATCAAGGCGGTAAAGGGCAGATTTTCCGTTTTACACACCGAAAAGGGTACGATAATCGTCGACTTTGCGCATACGCCAGAGGGCTTGAAGAATCTTTTGTCCACCGCCAGAACGATAACGAAATCGAGGCTTATAACCCTGTTCGGTTGCGGCGGCGAGCGAGACAAAACCAAGCGCGCGGCAATGGGCAAAATCGCCTCGAAATACAGCGATTATATAATCTTGACGAGCGACAATCCTCGAAGCGAGGACGCTTTCGACATAATAAAGCAAATCGAGTGGGGCGTGACGATAAAGGATGTAAAATGCATCGTCGACAGACCCGAAGCGGTCAGATTCGCGCTTTCGGAAATGGAAGAAGGCGACACCCTCGTGCTTGCGGGCAAGGGCAACGAAAACTATCTCGAAATTAAGGGTAAAAAGATTCCGTACAGCGATTTCGATATGATTGCGAGGTACGCAAGGTGAGTGCGCTCGTAAAGATTTTGTTGTATTTTATAGCGTCGGTCGCGCTGTCGCTTTCGGTTGCGCCCCTCGTCATAAAACTTATGAGCAAACTAAAAGCCAAGCAAACCGTTCTCGGCTACGTCAAACAGCACGCCTGCAAGAGCGGAACGCCCACTATGGGCGGATTTATATTTTTGCTTCCGACGCTCGTGTTTTCGCTCGTGGAATTTCAGCGATTCTCGCTCGTGGCGATAGCGGTCACGTTCGGTTTTTGCGTGCTGGGATTTCTCGACGATTTCATAAAAATCCGCTACGCTCGCAATCTCGGTTTGAAACCCTATCAAAAGATAATCGGGCAACTCGGACTCAGTTTTGCGGCGGGTTGGTTCGTGTACGCGTCAAAGGACATCGGCGCGGCGATAAATTTGCCTTTTACGACCTATACGCTGAATATGAGTTGGGGAATAATTCCTTTCGTCGTGCTTGCATACGTTGCGACTACCAACTGCGTGAATCTCACCGACGGACTGGACGGACTTGCGGGTTATTCGTCGGTTGCGTACTTTTTGTGGTTTGCGATGCTTTTGTATTTCGTCTACGACGACGCGACAAAGAACGGCGACGGCGATTACGCAAAAGAGATTTTATCCCTTTGTGTTTTCTGCGTGTCTATTTTGGGCGGATTGCTCGGATATTTGGTGTTCAACGGATTTCCGGCAAAGATAATGATGGGCGACACGGGTTCGCTCGCTTTGGGCGCGGCGTGCGCCACCGTCGCGATTTTTTCAAAAAATCCGCTTTTAATCGTCACATCGGGCATAATGTACGTCCTATCGGGCATATCAGTTATATTGCAGGTGCTTCACTACAAACTCACAAAGAAACGCATTTTCCTTATGGCTCCCTTTCATCACCACTTGGAGATGAAAGGCTACCACGAGTCTAAAATCGTGACGATATACTTTGTGGCGAGTATGGTAGGGGGCGCGCTGACGCTGATATTTGCGAGGGCAATATGAAACTTGTCGGCAGAAACGTCGTTGTGTACGGCGCGGGAGCGAGCGGTATTTCCGCATACGAATTGTTGAGAGAAAAGGGCTCGAGGGCGATTGTTTACGACGACGACCCGACGCGCGAGCGAGCGACGAGCAGCATAGGCGTATTCAAAGACGCAGATTTAATCGTGTTGAGTCCGGGCGTAAATCCAAACAAGGATTTTCTTTTGGACGCGAGGCTTGAAAACAAAACCGTCACGAGTGAGTTGAATCTCGCCTCGAGAGTGTGCGTCGCAGAGCAAATCGCGATTACGGGAACCAACGGCAAAACCACGACCACGCTGCTTATCGACCACATTCTCAAAAGAGCGGGGATACACTCGCACGCCGTAGGCAATATAGGCGTGCCGTTTTCCTCGATTGCTGACAAACTCGACGCAACCGAAACGGCGGTTATCGAAGCGAGCAGTTACCAACTCGAAAACAGCGCGGGATTCTCGCCCGATATTGCGGTGTTGCTCAACATAAAACCCGACCATTTGACCCGTCACGCAACAATGAAAAATTATATAAACGCAAAGGCGAATATCTTCCGCGCGCAGAGCGAGAGTGACTATCTCGTGTTCAACGCCGACGACGAAGAAGTCGCAAACGTCGTTTGTGAGGCGATATCTCAACAAGTGCCGTTTTCGATTGAGCATAGCGAGCCGAGCGGCGCGTATATTTCGTCGGGATTCGTATGTTTCAGAGGCAACCCGATTATACCCGTCGAGGAAATCGACTTCAAAGGCGACGAGCTTCAAAACGTACTCGCGGCGGTTGCCGTGTGTATGATAAAGGGCGTATCGGCGTTCTGCACGGCTTCCGCGCTTGCCGACTTCAAACGTCCGCATTATCGCAGACAACTCATAGCGATTGCCGAAGGCATTTACGTCTACAACGACAGCAAGTCCACCAACGTGTCCGCGTGCTTGTGCGCGTGTTCGAGCGTGGGCGATTGCGTGCTTATGCTCGGCGGACAAAAGGGTGGCGAGGACTTTGTAAATTTGTTTTCTCGGTTGCCGAGCAACGTCAAAGCGGTCACGGCGCAAGGCGAAAACGCAGACGACATATACCAAGCGGCAAAAACTTGCGGCTTCGACGACGTGCGAGTTTGCGACAGCCTCGAAGGCGCAATATCCGAAGCGTTCGAGGCGGCAAAAGAACTCAAATGCGAAAGCATACTTTTCTCGCCTGCAAGCAAGAGTTTCGATTTGTACGAAAACTTTGAGGAACGAGCGGAAAAATTCGATTCGCAGATAGCGAATTATCTCTCGAAAAGATGAGTCGAGCAACCGCTTTTCACACGCGCTCGCAAACCGCGAGCGCAAGCGAGCGCGCACATGCGAGCGCAAGCGCATATACGAGCGATGAGCGTTCGGACGTTACGTATGTGAGCGACTTCGCACGCGCGGACAAGCACGCAAGCGCAATTTCGGGCGAGCGCACACATGCGAGCGCAAGCGCATATACGAGCGACGACCGTTCGGGCGTTACGTATGTGAGCGACTTCGCACGCGCGGACAAGCACGCAAGCGCAATTTCGGGCGAGCGCACACATGCGAGCGCAAGCGCATATACGAGCGACGACCGTTCGGGCGTTACGTATGTGAGCGACTTCGCACGCGCGGACAAGCACGCAAGCGCAATTTCGGGCGAGCGCACACATGCGAGCGCAAGCGCATATACGAGCGACGACCGTTCGGGCGTTACGTATGTGAGCGACTTCGCACGCGCGGACAAGCACGCAAGCGCAATTTCGGGCGAGTACGCACGCACTTATAATGCGCGCACTCACAACGCAGATGCCCATAGCGCACGCACACAAAACACGCACGCCGTGAGCGTATATGCAGACGAGCGAGCGCGCGCTCTGCGCACGCCGCGCGCATACTCTCGCGCACGAGAAAAACGCGCGTACGGCAAACTCGGCAAGGCGGAGCAAATGCCGTCGCTTTCCTTTATCGGAAACGGTAGAGGGGATTACGTTCTTTCGATAGTTGCGATATTGCTCAGCCTTTTGGGACTTTTGTTCATATATTCCGCTTCTTGCTACTCGGCAAAAGTGCAGGCGGGCGACGCTTTTCATTACGTAAAAACGCAGGCGGTCGCATTGCTTATCGGCGTATTTTCGAGCGTGCTTTTGTCAAACGTTAAATCCTCGACTCTCAAAAAGGTTTCGCCGCTTTTGTATCTTGTCGGACTTGCGCTTCTCGGAATGGTTTTTCTCCCCGTGTTGGGCGTTGAAAGTTACGGCGCGAAAAGGTGGCTCAATCTCGGATTTTTCACCATACAACCCAGCGAATACGCCAAATTTTTCATGGTTATGGCGATTGCGAGATTCGCAAGCGAAGCGGATATGAAAAAGTTTGTCAACGTGCTGTTCGTCTTGTTTTTGGGCGGCGCGGTGTGCGTGCTTATTATGCTCGAACCCAATATGTCCATAACGATGTGCGTGGTGGCGGTGGTGTTTGCGATGCTGTTTGCAAGCGGCGCGAGAATAAAACATCTTGCACTTTTGATTGTGCCGATTTTGCTCGGCGCGCTTGCGCTGATACTCGTCGAACCGTACCGTATGCAACGACTTTTGGCGTTTCTCGACCCGTGGCAATCGCCTCTTGAAGAAGGCTATCAACTCATTCAATCATACTATGCGCTTTCAAGCGGCGGACTTTTCGGCGTAGGACTGTTTCAATCGAGGCAAAAGTATCTGTTTTTGCCTTTTGCTGAAAGCGATTTCATCTTGTCGATAGCGGGCGAGGAAACGGGAATATTCGGAATAGCGGCGATTATGATTTTGTTTTTCGTATTCGCAAAGCGAGGACTGAAAATCGCAAGAGAGGCATCGGACAGATATTCGTGCTATCTCGCGCTCGGCATAACGGCGGTGACGAGCATACAGGCAATGCTCAATATGGCGGTGGTATGCGGCGCGATACCGCCGACGGGACTTCCTTTGCCGTTTATGAGCGCAGGTGGAAGTTCGCTCGCGGCGTACTTGTGCGCTGTGGGCGTGTTGCAAAGTATCGCCAAAAATTCCGCGCCGTATCTTCAACCTAATTCGTTTGTAAAACTATAACGCGAAAAAACGTCAAAATGCGAGGAATTATGTCAAATCAACACTTAAAAATTATCGGCGGCAATCAACTTTTCGGTGCGTATGAAGTTCATGCGGCAAAAAACGCGGTGTTGCCCGTACTCGCCGCAGGACTATTGACCAAAGAGGACTTGATTGTCGAAAATTGTCCTTACATAACCGATGTCGAAGCGATGGCGAAAATGCTCGCCGCGTTGGGCGCGAACGTTACGCGCGACGGCAGGCGTATAATCGTGCGAGGGCAGGCTCACGCGTCGCGCGTGAACGACGAACTTTGCAAGGATATGCGCTCGTCTATGTTTATGCTCGGCGCGCTTTTGGCGACTGTGGGCGAGGTGGAAACTTCGCTTCCGGGCGGTTGCGACATAGGGAGCAGACCCCTCGATATTCACCTTGACGGTCTCAAAAAAATGGGAGCGGAAATAACCGTCAATCAAAACGGCATAAAGTGCAGTGCGGCAAAACTTGTCGGCGCGAAAATTCTTATGAAATATCCGTCCGTCGGCGCAACCGAAAATTTGCTTATGTGCGCTGCATTGGCAAAGGGAAGAACCACGCTCGTGAATTGCGCAAGGGAACCCGAAATCGTTTCGCTTGTCGAATGCTTGCGCGCAATGGGCGCGCGCATAAGAGGCGAGGGTACGTCGGTTATCGAGATAGAGGGAGTAAAGGAACTTTCGGGCGCAAGATTTACGCCCGTAGGCGACAGAATCGTTGCGGGAACTTTGCTTTGCGCGACGGCGGTATGCGGCGGCGACGTGCAGATATACGGCGCAAGCAAAAAGCATTTGGGAGCGGTGATAAACTCGCTTCGAAACAAGGACTGCAAAATCGAGGGCGACGAAAATTATCTTCGCGTGCGCTCAAACGGACGCATGCACGCGGCGCGCGTATCGACTGCGCCATATCCGCTTTTCCCCACCGATTTACAACCGCAACTTTTGTGTGCGGCTTGCTTTTCGGACGGCGTGAGCGTAATCGACGAAACCGTGTTTGATAATCGTTTTGCACACGCACGCGAACTTGCAAAACTCGGTGCGAGAATAACAATAACAAACAACACCGCAGTCATAGAGGGCTGTCGAAAATCCGATTCGCCGTACATGATAAGCGGCGGCAGTATGCAAGCGAGCGACTTGCGAGGGGGTGCGGCTCTTTGTATTGCCGCACTCAAAATTTCGGGAGAAAGCTATGTATTCGGACTCGAATACATAGACAGAGGCTATGAGAATATCGAGGATATGTTTTTCTCGCTCGGCGGCTATGTCAGGCGCACAAAAGACAGATAAACACGCATATTTTTATGATAAAACGCCTGTAATGACAAAAAATAGGCGAATTCTGCAAATTTTTGATAAAAATCCGTTGACACATTTTATATTTTTAATATAATTATATTATAAATAATACGCGCGACAGCGTGTTTTTTAGAAAAAGAGGACGAATATGGGTTCGATTTTCACAAAAGACATAGCCGTTTTGGACGTAAACTCTCGCCTTGTGAGCGCAATCGTAGGCTCAAAGAGGGCGCAGAGCGTTTTCGGCATTAAGTCTGTTGTCGAAAAACAACATCAGGGCTACGAAAACGGCGAGTGGTTCGACGGCAAGGAAACCGTGCAAATCGCAAAAGAAGTGCTTCTCGAAGCGATGAAGAATGCGGACTCTCGCACCAAACGTCTTTTTATCGGCGTACCTGCCGAGTTTGTCACAGTCGTCACAAAAGAAGTTTCGGTGAGGCTCGACAGACAGCGCAGAGTTGTCGACGACGACATTTCCTATCTTCTCAAAAAGGGCGACGATTTCGACCAAAGCAAGTATTTGACCATCAACACTTCTGCAATTTATTTTGCCGTTGACGGACAAGACAAGATATACAGCGACGTAAGAGATATGGACGCTCAACAAGTCGAGGCTTGCGTGAGTTATATGCTTTGCGAAAGAGCCTTTGTCGAGATGTTCGACGCAGTTGCAAACGAACTCGGATTCACTGACGTCAGATACGTCGCCACCTGTTGGGCAGAGTGTATGGCTCTGCTTGAAAAGGAACAGCGCGACAACGTGTATATGCTCATCGACATCGGATATTTGTCATCGTCCGTTTGCATTGCAAAGGGCGACGGAATCCTCGATATGAAGTCGTTTTCCATGGGCGGCGCGCACATCTGCGCCGACATTTTCGAGGCTTTGGACGTGCCTTTCGATATGGCGGAAGAGGCAAAACGGCTTGTCGATCTCAATCTCAATTACAGCGACGGAGCGGTGCTCGTCAGCGACGGCGAAAATGCGGTATACGCGCAGGACGCTTGCGAAATTGCAAAGAACAGGCTCGACGTGTTTGCCGACGTCATAGGCGACATTCTCAAAAGCGTCGAGGAAGACGCACCGTCGTATATGCCCGTATATCTCACGGGCGAGGGCGTTGGGGCTATGCGCGGCGCAAAGAAGTATCTGAGCGAACAACTCGGAAAAAACATTGAAATCATCACTCCCAAACTTCCCGGATTCGTCAAACCCGACGACTGCTCCAAAGCGTCGCTTTTGGTTATGGCTGACAATCTGTCGAAGTTCGACTTCGGAGCGTTTATAAAAAAGTTATTCAACGGAGGTAAAAAATGATAGATTTTGAAAAATTCGGTTGGACGCCGAGCGAGGAAACTTCCCAAGAGGAAGAAGAAACCGTGCAAGCGGAAGAAACTCTGCAAGAGGATGTTCAACAACACGCAGAGGAAATTGAACAGGAACAAACTCACGAGCAGTTCCAACCCGTTTCTCAAAAGAAACCCGGCAAGGCGAACATCGTCGTAGTCGGCGTGGGCGGTGGCGGAAACAACGCCGTCAACAATATGATTAGAGCAGGCATCAAGAGCGCAAGTTTTGTGGTTATGAACACGGATATGCAAGCGCTCAATATGTCCCTTGTTCCTCCGCATTGCAAAATTCAACTCGGCGCGAATATGACGGGCGGTTTGGGCGCAGGCTCCGATCCCGAAATTGGCAGAAAAGCCGCCGAGGAATCTCGCGAGCGTATCAAAGCGGCTCTCAAAGACATCGACCTTTTGTTTATCACCGCAGGTATGGGCGGTGGCACGGGTACGGGTGCGGCTCCCGTCATCGCAGAGATTGCAAAATCCATGAACATTCTCACCGTCGCGGTTGTCACAAAGCCGTTCAACTTCGAGGGTGCGCAACGTATGAAAAACGCCGAAGAAGGCATCAAAAACCTCAAAAACTTCGTGGATACGCTCTTGGTTATCCCCAACCAAAAACTCATCGAAGTGCTTGACAAGAACATTTCCTTCAAACGCGCGTTCGAAATCGCGGACGACGTGCTTCGTCAAGGCGTTCAGGGCGTGAGCGACGTTATCGCAAATCCCGAACTTATCAACCTCGACTTTGCCGACGTTCGCACAATCCTTTCCAACAAAGGTCTTGCCCATATGGGTATCGGCTACGGCAAGGGTGAAAAGAGAGTCATCGAAGCAGTGCGCGGCGCAGTGTTCAGCCCGCTTCTCGAAACAGACATCGAGGGCGCAACGGGCATTATCGTCAACATCACGGGCGGCGACGATATGCTTTTGGGGGAAGTCACCGAAGCGTGCGACATCGTAAAACAAGTTGTCGACCCGAGCGCAAACATCATTCTCGGCACTGCGTTCGTTCCCGACAAGAAAGACATCGAAATCACCATCATCGCAACCGGATTTGTGGACAGAAACCTTGCGCCTGCAAGAAGCAGCGCACCGCAACCGCCCAAATCTTTTGCAACCGCGCTTTCGCAAGCGGCTTCCAACGTTGAAGACAACGAAAAAGAGGAAGAACAACAAGCGGAAGTAGAACAACCCGTGTTCAATCAAAACATCTTTGCAAACAGACCCACTTTCGGACAAATGCAAAGACCGGTTGCACCCGCAGAACCCCCTCAACCAGTAGTTCAACCGCAAGTCGCCCCGACTGTGCAACCGCAACCTGTTGCACAAGAAAACGAAGTTCAATCTTCGCGAATCGACGTCACCAAAAAGCAAGTGCCGGCATTCCTCAGAAGATTGAAAAGGGACAGAGACTGATTGAAACGAAAATCGACGATTTTCATAAAATCGGCAATCTAACCGCATAAAATCTAAATTTTTAGTTAGAGTTATCCACAAAATCCTCGCAATTTTTTGCGAGGATTTTTGCTTTTTCACCGACACGGAAAGAAAGAATTTTCATTTGTTTTACGTTATTTTATTTTCGTGAGCGTATACATAGAACTTGTCGTTTTCAACAATCTTGCAGTTGATTTGTGCATATCTCTTTCGACGCTTGCGATAAGGCGAAAGAGAGTGAACAAATTACGCCTCGTCATGACATCGATAATCGGCGCGGCGGTGGCGACTGCGTTTGCGATTGCGCCCAAATGGGGACAAATCCTCGTCAAAGTTCTGCTTGCGCCGATTATGTGCGCATTGCTTTCAAAATGCGATGGCGACAATGCAAAAGAAAAGATATGCGACTATCTCAAAACGCTTGCGTGTTTCTGTCTCGTAACGTATTTCGTCGGAGGCTTCGTGTACGGCTTGTCGTATGCGCTTAACGTCGATATAAAGTCGTATGCAATTCTCGGTATTGTTGCAACGGCGGCGTTCGTATGTATCGCCGTAGGGCTTTCAATCGCCAAAAAGAGAAGTGCAAGCGGCAAAGTCGTAAAAGACGTAGAAATCGACGTTGGCGGCGTTAGTTTCAAACTTAAAGGTTTGTGCGACAGCGGCAATTTACTCACCGACGATTTTAGTGGCTTGCCAGTCGTTATACTGTCGAAATCCGCTTGCGAAAAAATCGGCAAGCGAACTATAGAAGGATTTGTCAGCGCGCACACCGTAAGCGGCGACAAGTGTTTGCCTGTAGTGCGATTTGACGGTGTGAAAGTCGGGGGTAAAGCGCAAAACGCACTCGGCGCACTCTGCGAACAGAACTTCGGCGACTATGATATAATATTGCAAAATTCGATGTTCTAATCGGTTATTTTGCAAAATTCGACAGAGTAGAAAAGAGCGTTCGATAAAAAATATCGTTTCCGCTCATAAAAACATAAATTACGGAGAAAATATATGAAAGGCAAAATCAAAGCGTTGTTTCAAAAGTTGCTCGAAAAACTCGGACTGAAAGAGAAATCGTTTGTCAACTACATATCGCAAGGCAATTCGCTGCCGTCGCCGCTCACACCCGACGAGGAAGCGGAAACCGTAAGAAAATACCTTGCAGGCGACGAGGAAGCGAGATTGTCGCTCATCGAGCATAATTTGCGCCTCGTTGTGTACATTGCCAAGCGATTTGACAACACCGGCGTAGATATGGACGACCTCGTGTCCATCGGCACGATAGGGCTTATCAAAGCGGTTGGTAGTTACAATCCCGACAAGAACATAAAACTTGCCACGTTTGCTTCTCGTTGCATAGAAAACGAAATCCTTATGCACCTAAGGAAGACGGGCAAGCAGCGTGCCGAAGTGTCGCTCGACGAGCCGCTCAACGTGGACTGGGAGGGGAATATGCTTCTTCTTTGCGACATAATCGGCACGGACCCCGACGCAGTATATGACAAAGTGGAGGCGTGCGACGAAAAGAAGATATTGAAGGACACTTTTAACAAGTTGCCCGAGCGCGAAAAGCAGATTCTCGAACTTCGTTTCGGACTTTACGGCAAGGACGAAATGACCCAAAAAGAAATTGCGGATATGATGGGAATCTCGCAATCCTACATATCTCGGCTCGAAAAGAAAATCGTGGACAACTTGAAGCGCGATATGCAAAAACTCGGCTGAACTCTGACGAAATCTGTCCATATTCTGTTAAGAATATCGAAAAACCGTATATCTAACGCGCTGAATTTAATTTGCCCGTACAGGTACATACTCAAAGGAGGCTTGTATGGGCAAAGTTCAGATATGCGGAATCGACACCGCAACGCTACCCAAGATAAGCGCAAAAGAATGCGACGAATTGCTTTTGAAAATCAAGCGCGGCGATAGTGAAGCGCGCGATTTGTTTTTGCGTGCGAATATGCGACTCGTTTTGTCATGCGTAGGCAGATTTTCAAAATCGTCGGAAAGCGCGGACGATTTGTTTCAAGTCGGTATGGTCGGACTTTTGAAGGCTCTCGACAATTTTGACGTAAATCTCGACGTTAGATTTTCAACGTATGCCGTGCCTATGATAATAGGCGAGATGAGGCGCGCAATACGCGACCGCACCACGATTAAAGTGTCGAGAAGTATGCGCGATACGGCGTACAAGGCGTTGAAAGCGAGAGAGGATTTGTCAAAACTCAATGCAAACGACCCGACGATGACGGAAATCGCCGAAGAAATCGGCGTACCGCTTTGCGAAGTTGCTTGCGCGCTTGACGCGGTGAGCGAACCGCTATCCTTTTACGAACCCGTCTACAACGACGCAGAGGAAGGGCAGGAACTCATTGACCAACTTGCCGACAAGAAGGAAACGAGCGAAAACTGGACGGAGAAAATCGCTTTGCACGAAGCGTTGAAAAACGTTCCCGAGCGTGAAATGGAAGTCGTGCGATTGCGCTATTTCGACGGCAAAACGCAAATCGAGATAAGCAAAATCGTGGGCATATCGCAAGCGCAGGTTTCTCGCCTTGAAAAATCCGCGATAATGCGCATAAAATCGTGTATGAATTGATTTTCGGCGGCGTTAATCAGACGTCAAAACCTTATAAAATTATCGCAAAAACTTATAAAAAATGCGGCAAAATCGCCGTATTTTTTATATCGTTTTGCGTTGCAATATCGAGGTTAATAGCAATGAGATTTCGATTGCAATGACGTTCCGTTAACAATAAAGTTTCGGTAACAATAATGTTTCGAAAGCAGTAGTGAATAATTGATATATTAAGTTTAATTTATCAATATGATATATCCTTGTTTTGCTCATTGGTTTGGGCGGCATCCTCCGCCATCGCCATTGCGTAGTTGCCCACAAGTTCCGCCAAAACCGCGTCCGCGCCGATTTTTATAATCCTATTCCAGGGGATGAATATTGTTTCTGCGCTCGTAATGCTTTTCAAAAGGCTCTTTTTGCCGGGCACGACGATTCCGCATACGTTTCCGCAATTGGTAAAAACGATGTCGCACGCCTTGCCGAGTTCCTTGCCGTCGGCAACGTTTATCACGGTCTTTCTTGATAGTTCAGCAAACGAGTATTGTCTTTGTGCCATACTAAATGATATTCCTCGTCGCTTTTTTTATTCCGACAAAATCCGCATTGAAACATAAAAAACGTACAAAATGCGCCGCCGTCGGTCGCTCGTTGTGCATAATTGACCTATAACCCACTAAATATGGTATTTTTTTCAAAAATTAAGGTTTACATTTTTTACAATATATTGTATAATATTCGCAATAAAAGTCGAGGTATGTAGCAAATGAAATGTATATATTGCGGTAGTATGGACAGCAAAGTTGTGGATTCGCGCCAAAACGAGGACGGCACTTCCATTCGCCGTCGCAGAGAGTGTGTGGTTTGCGGCAAGCGTTTCACGACTTATGAAACTGTCGAGTCGACGCCGATAATGGTCATCAAAAAGGACGGTTCTCGCCAAGCGTTCGACCTCAATAAAATCAAAATCGGCATTATGAAAGCGTGCGAAAAACGCCCCATATCGATGTCGTCAATCGACAGGCTCGTTGGTGACATTCAACGCAAGGTGCTCAATTCGCTCGATCAAGAGATTTCTTCCACCGCGCTCGGCGATATGGTTATGGAAGGCTTGAAGAGCATAGACGAAGTCGCATATGTTCGTTACGCGTCCGTCCACCGTCAATTCAAGGACATCAACACCTTGCTTGACGAAATCGAAAGCCTTGTCAAACTCAAAGAGCAAATGACAAAGAAAAACGACTGATTTTCAATTCGGCTTTTTTGATTGCTCGGCAACTTAAAGACAAACGATTGTTTCAAAAACGTCCTTTCGAGGGCGTTTTAATATTTTTTCAAAAGCGAATTCGCCTTGACTAATGTCGGTCGATATGATATATTTTGACAAGAAATAAAATAAGGAGGTACAAGTCAATGGATTATTACCCACAAGAAGACGGACATCGAAGTTTGCGCATGACTTGTGCCGAATTTTGATTTTTTCGTCAGTCTTTTGACTTGATTTAGCAATGGAAAAGAAACTTAATATGATGTTGCAAGCCGGCGATTACGCAGGTATTGCTTCGTTTGTGTCCGAAACGGACACCGAGTGTGCACGCAAAATTTTGAGTGCGCTCTCGCCGGATGATTTGCGCAAGGTCTGCAACTATATCGATGCGGACACGCTCAGTTTGCTGTTGCCTCTTTTGGATGTAGACAGCCAAAAAACCATTGTATCGGGGCTTCGCGAGGGCAAACTCGACGAAGTTATGGACAACGTATCGGTTGACGACACGATGGAGATAATCGACAACCTTCCCGCAAGCGTCGCAAGCAAAGTGGTTGAGGTGGACGAAATTGCCAATTTGCTTTGTGCAAAGCGATACAAGAGCCTCAAAGAGTTGCTTTTGAACATGAACCCGGTCGATATAGCGTCCGCACTTGAAATTCTGCCGATTGACGAGAGAATGATCGCATACAGGCTTTTGTCAAAGGACGTAGCAGCAGAAGTTTTTGTGGAATTCGATTCCGACGAGCAAAGAGAGTTGCTCGACAAACTCTCGGACAAGGAGTTGTCGCAGGTCATGGACGAGTTGTTTATAGACGACGCGGTGGATCTTATCGAGGAAATGCCTGCGAGCGTGGTCAAAAGGCTTTTGGCACACAGCGATAAGGACACGAGAAAGTACATCAACGAAATTCTCAAATATCCGCAAAACAGCACGGGCAGCATTATGACCGTCGAAATGGTTTCGCTTGCGCCCGACATAACAATCGGCGAGGCATTTGACAAAATCCGCAAGATTGCAATCGACAAGGAAACAATCTACACTTGCTACGTCATCGACGCAACGCGGCATCTTATCGGCGTTACGAGCGTCAAAGAGATGCTCCTTGCCGACCGTGATTGCAAAATCGAGAACATAATGCACGAGAGCGTGATTTGCGCACACACTCTCGACGATCAGGAGACGACCGCTCGCCGACTGTCCGATTACGGATTTTTGGCAATGCCTGTCGTTGACGACGAAAACAGGCTTGTCGGAATTGTCACAATCGACGACGCATTGCAGGTCATCGAGAGGGAAGACACGGAAGATATCTCCAAAATCGCCGCTACGAAACCCTCGAGCAAACCTTATCTTAAAACGAGCGTGTTCACGATTTTCAAAAGTCGGCTTCCGTGGCTTCTGATTTTGATGGTCAGCGCGACGTTTACAGGACTTATCATCAACAAATTCGAAGGTAGACTCAACGCAATCAGTACGGTGCTTATTGCGTGCGTGCCTATGCTTATGGACACGGGCGGAAACGCAGGCTCGCAATCGTCTGTCACCGTCATACGCGCGCTCGCACTCGGCGAAGTAGGCACAAAGGACGTGTTCAAAGTGTTGGCAAAAGAGCTTTGCGCCTCGCTTATGCTCGGACTGTGCCTTGCAATCGCATGCTTTGCGAAACTGCAACTTATCGACAATCTGCTTTTCGGCTATTCGGATTATACGTTGATGCGCAGCGCAATCGTGTCGGTGTCGCTGCTTGTCACGGTGGTTATGGCAAAGGCTATAGGTTGTCTGCTTCCCATCGGAGCAAAAGCCGTAAAACTCGACCCTGCCGTTGTCGCGTCACCGTTTATCACAACGATTGTCGACGCACTCTCGCTTATGGTTTTTTGCGGATTGTCGGTGGGGATTTTGTCTTGAACGGAAAACAAACTTAAATGTTTAATGTTGCCCGAAATACTTTGTTGTATTTCGGGCAACATTAAAACTCGAGCGCACGAAATCGAGTGTTTGCGTTTTTATCGACAAGTTGTATTATCCGCTTCGAATCGTGTTTGCATCTTTTTCGGCAAGTTGCGCGCTTTTACATCAAATCGTCTTTGTCGACGGATTTTTTGATTTTTTCGAGGGCTTTTTTCTCGATTCGTGAAACGTACGAGCGCGAAATATCGAATTTTTTTGCAACTTCGCGCTGGGTGAGCGCACCCGTGTTTTCAAGTCCGTAGCGCAGTTTGATTATCTGATACTCTCTTTCGTCAAGCGCGGATTTGGTGATTTGCGACAGTTTTTCCATCATTATCGAGTTTTCCACGTCCTCGATGACGTTTTGGTCGGATTCGAGCATATCCATAATCACGAGTTCGTTGCCGTCCTTGTCAATGCCAATTGGCTCGTTGAGCGACACGTTCGAGCGGTGCTTTTTGCTCGTGCGCATAGTCATAAGGATTTCGTTTTCGATACAGCGCGAAGCGTAGGTGGCAAGGGAAGTGCCTTTGTCGCTTTTGAAACTCTCGATTGCTTTCATAAGTCCTATCGAGCCTATGGAAATAAGTTCGTCGTTGTCGCCGTAGTTGGCGTATTTCTTTGCGATATGCGCCACGAGGCGCAGATTGTGCTTTACGAGGATTTCCTTTGCTTCCTTGTCGCCGCTTACGCTTTTTTTGAGGTATTCTTGCTCTTTTTCTTTGGACAACGGCTTTGGAAAAGAACTCTTTTCCGTCATATAGGAAGAAAATATGATAAGATTTTTCAAAAGAGTCAGCAAGTTTTCCAAAGCCATTTAAGTCCTCCGAGTTGTATATTTTATGGCACAGGCTCCCAAAAATTGACAATTATCGACAAAGCGCAAAAAACATTTTGCCAAAACGAAACGAATGTGTTGACAAGGCGGCGTTTTGGCATTATAATCCAACAGGTCGCGGGGGTGCAAAACTTTTCGCGACGAAAAAAACAAAGCGTAAAATAATAAATTATTTTATGCGTTCGTTTGAAAAATACGAAATTAGAGGTTGAAATGAGAAAATACGATATTTGTATCGTCGGTGCAGGCCCTGCGGGAATATTTACCGCAATCGAACTTTTGCGCAACGGAAGCAAGAAAAAAATGTGCATAATCGAAAAAGGACAACCTGTCGAAAAGCGCGTATGTCCAAAGACGTTCGGCGGCGAGTGCCGAAACTGCAAGCCCTATTGCCATATTACGACGGGTTTTTCTGGCGCAGGTGCGTTTTCGGACGGCAAACTTTCTCTTTCATACGAAGTCGGCGGCGAACTTCCGCAACTCATCGGTGCAGATAAGGCGCAGGAACTCATCGATTATACCGACAAGATATATCTCGAATTCGGCGCAGACGAGCATATAGAAGGTCTCGGAAACGAGGAAAAAGTCAAGGAAATCCGCAAAAAAGCAATTCAGGCAGGCTTGAAACTTGTAGATTGTCCAATTCGCCACCTCGGCACGGAAAAAGCGCACGACTTGTACCTTGCAATCGAAAACTATTTGAGAGATAACGGCGTTGACCTCATTTTCGCAAGACAATGCGACAACATCATTCTCGAAGGCGTCGAGTGCAAAGGCGTATATATCGAGGACAGCAAGGGCGGAAACAAAGAGGGAATCTTTGCGGACAAAACCATCATAGCAACGGGCAGACGCGGCGCGGACTGGCTTGAAAAGATGTGCGCCGAACACAACATCGCGCACGCCCCGGGCGTCGTCGACATCGGCGTGAGAGTCGAAGTGCGCAACGAGATTATGGAAGAAGTCAACGACGTGCTTTACGAGTCCAAACTCATCGGTTATCCCGAACCGTTCAAGAACAAAGTGCGTATTTTCTGCCAAAACCCCGGCGGATTTGTGTCGCAAGAGAATTACGACAACGATTTGGCTGTCGTCAACGGACACAGTTACAAGGAAAAGAAAAGCGACAACACGAACCTTGCGATTCTTTGCTCTCATTCCTTCACGGAGCCGTTCAGAGAACCTATCGCATACGCGCAACGCGTCGGCGAACTCACGAATATGCTCGGCGCAGGTAAGATTATGGTGCAACGCTACGGCGATATATTGAGCGGAAAGCGTACTTGGCAGAGGGAACTCGGCTTCTCGAACGTCCGTCCGACCCTCAAAGACGCTGTTGCGGGCGATATCACCGCGGGTATGCCGTACAGGGCGATGCTCAACATCATCAACTTCATTCAAGCGGTGGATAAGGTCGTTCCCGGTTTTGCAGGGTATGAAACGTTGCTTTACAGCCCCGAACTCAAATTTTACAGCAACAAAATCAAAATGGACGACAAACTCAACACATCCATTCACGGTTTGCATTGTCTCGGCGACAGCAGCGGCTGGACGAGAGGACTTATGATGGCTTCGGTTATGGGCGTATATATGGCGCGCAACATTCTCGAATCCGAAAAATAACGTATGACAATTTAATATCGACCTTATTATATGAGAAAGTAAATTACCCGCTAAGTATTTGTAGTTCTTGTGTAAAGGGTTGGCAGTGAAGCGAGCGTCAAGATTGGCGTTCGTTTTTCTTTTACATAAATTTACAAGCAAACGAATTTTCATTTTGCTCAACATAGAAGTATGCAAAACGAAGACAAACAAAAGTATATCAAAACGCAAAGAAGGGTGTTTTTTGCAATAACGCTGATTTTGCTGTTTTGCGCTTTTTGTGCATTGATTTGCAATATGAGCGTTCTAAAAAACATTGAAATCGAGAATACATTTGCCAAAAACAAAGCGATTTTGCATGATAATTCTTTTTTAGACAAAATGCAGATTTGTGCGGAAAACGACAAGAATTATGTCAGAATAGGCGGCTATCCGATTGGCATAAGCATTAAGGCGCAAGGTCTTATCGTTGCGGAAAAAGGAAGCGTAACCACACAAAACGGCGATGTATGTCCGCTTGAAAAATCGCAAATCGACAAGGGCGACGTGCTTCTTTCGCTCAACGGTGAAAAAGTGGATTCGCTCTACAAACTCAAAAAAACGTTATCCGAACTTACGAATCCGAGAATTACTTTTGAATATTTGCACGAAAACGTAATTAAAAAAGATACCGCAGTTTTGGCAAAGGACAAAGCGGACGGGAAGTATAAACTCGGTCTTGCGCTCAAAGAGGATGTCGGGGGTGTTGGTACGTTGACTTTTGTTACGCAAGACGGCAAGTTTGCCGCACTCGGACATAAAATCGCTGATGCCGACACTGGTCTTGAAAAGGAACTCAACGAAGGCAAGATATATAACGCAACTGTAAGCGGTATAGAAAAAGGGGAAAGAGGCAAAGCGGGCGGCTTGATTGCGGACGTAAACAGACTTTCAAAGAGCATAGGCGAGATTTGCGATAACACAGACATAGGTTTGTACGGCAAATATACCGCGACTGCCGACGGCGATTTGTATAGAATTGCTGCAAAAGGCGAGGCAAGAGTGGGCAAAGCGCAAGTTTTGACAACCGTTGACGGCTCGGTGCCCAAGTTCTACAATGTGGAAATAGTCAAAGTCGTGTCGCAAAACGAAGCGGCTGAAAAGGGTATGGTCGTCAAGGTGAGCGACAAGGAACTTATCGCCAAAACGGGCGGAATCGTGCAGGGTATGAGCGGAAGTCCCATCGTGCAAGACGGCATTTTGATAGGCGCAATCACCCACGTTTTCGTGCAAGATCCGACCAGAGGCTACGCCGTTCATTCGAGATTTATGTTTGAAAAGGCGCAAAGCGTCGAATGTTTCGGCGATTTGCAAATCGAAGATTTCAAGTTGGTTGCATAACGTTTGAAACGACTGCGCAAACGGTTGTAAATCCGTTGCGTAAAGTGAATATTAATCGTTTTTGAAGAGCGGTTATATATAAAATCGTTGAATAAAGCGACTCGGCAAAGCGATTGTACGAATAGGTTTACTCGTTGCACTCGTGCGACGTATAAATATAGGGCGGATTTATCCGCCCGTCTTGCTTTTTTAACCCTTAACGCCTGTCGCCGTTGAAGTGCACCCCAAAAGTTGGACAAAAATGTAAAACTTTTGGAGGTGCATTTT
>CAVBBF010000021.1:21897-26204 GCA_963593735.1 Phascolarctobacterium succinatutens | reverse complement strand
CGTGTGGCTGTTTTTTAAACAGCCTAATCCACCCTGCACCATACAAAAAAGCACATCTTGCGATGTGCTTTCTTGCTGTCAATGACGAACAAAAAGGAGCGTCTTTTTAAGCCCAAAAGGGGGCAGGTGTCCACGGGGATTTGAACCCCAAAAATATAAATCATTAAGCCGAGCAGCGTTGAACCATTGAAAAAAGCGGAGAAATATGGTATAATATAAAAGAAAAGCGAATCAATATTCTTCGGAGGAAAACAAACATGAATAATATAGAACGAAAAAAACAAGGATTGCCGTACTGCTATGACGATCCGGCGCTTCTCGGCGACCAACATGTTTATCAAAATAAAATGGTTGAGTATAATAATACTTTACCGACAGATACCCAAGCGAGGCAAAAACTATTGAGCGAAGTATTTGCTGAAGTTGGAGATGCCTGTACGGTTGAAACTCCGTTGAATGCAAATTGGGGCTGTAAACATGTTCACCTCGGCAACGGTGTTTATGTCAATTCAAATGTCACGTTTGTTGACGATGAACATATTTATATCGGCGATAACTGTTTGATTGCTCCTAATGTTGTTTTTTCCACATCGGGACACCCGATATTGCCTATACTTCGTGAGCACCATTATGTTTACAACCTGCCGATTCATATTGGCAAAAATGTCTGGATTGGTTCCGGCGTTCAGATTATGCCGGGAGTTTCTATTGGCGATAATTCGGTAATCGGTGCAGGTAGCGTTGTGACAAGGGATATCCCGGATAATGTCGTCGCTTACGGAGTCCCTTGCAAGGTTGTCCGTGAAATCGGCGAAAAAGACAAGCAGTATTATTATAAAAATCGAGAACTTGATGTTTGGGAATAATTTGATAAATTAGATTTGCGCGTATAATCCAATAACAGTTTCATTTATAATCAAACGACCGCCTGCATTTACAAGAGTGCGGTCGGTCATTTTTTCGTTGATTAAGTATGTGAGAACCATACGCTCCTTATCGTGCAAAAATCCTTTTTGTGCAATCGTTGATGGTTTACGGTTTTCCCAAGCGAGAGAAGAACAAATCCCTACGGCGACACGCGAAGAAACAACAAAAAGGGTAAACTGCCATAAAAGCGGCAATTTACCCCTATTTTGCATAGAAAAAGACACACGCAACGGAGTTTTGTACGCTCCTTTTGCGTGTGTCTTGCTGGTGGAGAGGGGTGGATTCGCTCAACAGCGTAGCGCGCAAGTTTACTTGCATAAGCGAAGCGTGCAGACCGAAAGGTGGTTCGACACGCAGAGCGTGTGGCTGTTTTTTAAACAGCCTAATCCACCCTGCACCATACAAAAAAGCACACCTTGCGATGTGCTTTTTTGTTGGTGGAGAGGGGTGGATTCGAACCACCGAAGTCACTGACAACAGATTTACAGTCTGCTCCCTTTGGCCACTCGGGAACCTCTCCGTTTGGAGCTGGTGATCGGAATCGAACCAACAACCTACTGATTACAAATCAGTTGCTCTGCCTGTTGAGCTACACCAGCATATTGAGTTGTTGGTGCCTCGGGGCGGACTCGAACCACCGACACAGGGATTTTCAGTCCCTTGCTCTACCACCTGAGCTACCGAGGCATATGGGTTTCAATCCCCTATTTTAGTTTTATGGCAGTGACGGTTGTCACTGCCACAAACTTTGATGGCGACCCGGAGGGGGCTCGAACCCCTGACCTCCAGCGTGACAGGCTGGCGTACTAACCAACTGTACTACCGGGCCAAATGATTTTATGTTTTGGTGGGCCTTCACGGACTCGAACCGCGGACCGATCGGTTATGAGCCGACTGCTCTAACCAACTGAGCTAAAGGCCCGAATCATATCGGTGAAGTTTGTGCTGGTCGGGGTGAAGAGATTCGAACTCCCGACCTTCTGAACCCAAATCAGACGCGCTAGCCAAACTGCGCTACACCCCGAAAGACTTTCGCGTCGTTCATTGCGACTACAACAATATACAATAAATCAAAAAAGTTGTCAATGATTTTTTTGATAGATTTGAATAAAATTTTGACACAAAACTTCAAGAATTTTTCAAAAATCGCAAAAGCCGTCAAAATGCTCGATTAGATACTGTTTATTCTATTTGTCGGAGGCAATATGGAAGTTGAATTTATATCCGACAAAGATTGTATTCGGGTTGTGCTTTCGGGCGAAATCGACGAGTATGGCGCAAAAGCGGTGCGAGCGAGCATCGACGACGCGATAGAAAAAGCACGCGATTTGCGGTCGATGATATTCGATATGAAAAACGTCACGTTTATCGACAGCACAGGACTCGGATTTGTGCTGGGAAGGTACAAAAAACTGAGAAACAGGCACGCGGAACTTCTGCTTGCCAACGTACCGCGCCAAGCGGACAAAGTTTTTTGCGCGAGCGGCGTGTATCGTTTTGTGCCGATTGTGGAATAAGGAGAATGTATGAATTATTTTGATATGAAATTGCTTGCGACAAGCAAGAACGAAGCATTTGCTCGCAACGCGGTGGCGTCGTTTGCAATCGAGTGCTCCCCGACTCTTGAAGAAATCAACGACATAAAAACCGCAGTCAGCGAAGCGGTGACGAACGTCGTCGTGCACGCGTACAACGAAAAAGTCGGCGTTATGCAAATCGAATGTAGCGTACCCGACGACAAAAAATCCATCGAAATCGTCGTGCGAGACTTCGGAAAAGGCATAAAAGACGTCAAAGAAGCCGTCGAGCCCTTCTTCACCACCGCTCAAGACGACGAGCGCAGCGGAATGGGATTCACCATCATCGACACGTTTATGGACGAAATGGACGTTGCGTCGGTCGTGGGCGAAGGTACGGTCGTAAAAATGAAAAAGGTGATGAAAGGATGTTAGATCACCAAACCACGCTCGAACTTTTGAAAAAGGCTCAGCAAGGTGACGACGGCGCGAAAGAGAAACTCATAGAGGAAAATATACCGCTCATTAAATCCATTGTAAAACGCTTCAAAGGCAGGCTCGAATACGACGACCTTATGCAACTCGGAGCAATGGGTTTTGTCAAGGCTATGCAAAATTTCGACGTCGAATACGGCGTTAGGTTTTCTACATACGCCGTGCCGATGATAAGCGGCGAAATAAAGCGTTTTTTGCGTGACGACGGCGCGATAAAAGTGTCGAGGTGGACGAAAACTCTCGCGCAAAAAATCACGGCGTATATCGATGAAAAACTCAAAAACGGCGAGAGCGAACCGACGGTCGATCAACTTGCCAAAGCGTTCGACGTAGAGGCGCAGGAAATCGTGTACGCAATGGACGCACAGCACTATTTGCTATCCTTATCCGCAACGGTTGGCGACGACGATCTCGAACTCGGCGACAAAATCGCAACACACGAGTGCGAAGACGAAAATATCGACAAACTGCTTTTGAAAGACTTGATTGCAGATCTACCCCAACGCGAGAAAAAGATTATAATTCTTCGCTATTTCCGCGATAAAACGCAAAGCGAGATCGCACAAGAACTGGGCGTATCGCAAGTTCAAGTGAGCCGCATAGAAAACAAAGTTCTGCAAAAACTAAAAGACGGCATGATTGACTAAACGCTCGAAAAAATATCGAGCGTTTAGTATATTCTTCCACACAAATTTTGCTATTATTTACGATTTCATTTAATTGCGATTGCCCTACTCTTGGACGTATGCGTCGCATTTTATAAAATATTTACGCTTCATTTTGGCGTTGAGAACTTCGCACATAACGAGCATCAACAGCGCAAAAACGAGCAGATATATCGAATAGAGTCCGATGTTTATATGTTCCGCAATCAAACCGAAAAGCGGCGGCATTGCGGTTATACCTACATACGCAAACGCCATTTGCACGCCGATAATCGCTTGAGAATTTTCTTTGCCGAAATTGTCGGGCGTAGAGTGGATTATTGCAGGGTAAATGGGCGCGCATCCAAGCCCTATGACAATAAGTCCTACAAGGGACGGCGCAGCCTCGCTCGTCGGAATCGCGACAAGCAAAATCCCGACGATAACTACAATCGTGCCGAAGCGTATAAGTTTTTTATCTCCGAGTTTTTCGGCAAAAAATCCGCTTATTCCGCGTCCGAGCGTGATTCCGATATAGAAAAACGATGCAAATTTTGCGGCAACGGTCGCGTCAATGCCCTTGTAATTGACAAGATAACTCGTCGCCCAAAGACCTGTGGTCTGTTCCATAGCGCAGTATGCGAAAAAGGCGATAAAAATTAGGAAAATGCCCTTTATTTTGAACACGGAAGCGGTTGAAACTTTATTTTGTTCGGTTTGCTCG
>CAVBBF010000021.1:6657-21887 GCA_963593735.1 Phascolarctobacterium succinatutens | reverse complement strand
CTATCGAAGTTATTTTCAAAATTTACAGATTTTTTCGCGCACTTTTTCCAAATGGGAAGCGTGAAAAACAACATTGCCGACAATGCGATTTGGATGTAAAAAACAAAGCGGAATCCGCTCCCCCAACCGAGACCGCCCGTCAAGGCAAAACTCATTATATACGGACTTATCGACGCTCCAACACCCCACATGCAATGAAGCCAACTCAAATGTCTTGCAGGATAATTAAGCGTGACGTAATTGTTGAGCGCGGCATCCACCGCTCCTGCTCCAAGCCCGTACGGAATCGCAAATACGCAAAGCATCCAAAACCCCTTTGCGAACGAAAAGCCTATAAGTCCGAGCGCGGTGAGTGCAACGCTTATCGCGGTCACGAGCCCCGTGCCGAGTTTGTTTGTGAGTGCGTTGGAAAAGAAACTCGCGATTATCGTTCCTACAGATATGATTATGGTGATTATGCCTGCCGAAGACATCGAAACACTCAAATCGACGTGTATAACCGGCCACGCCGAGCCTATGAGCGAATCGGGAAGCCCCAAACTTATAAATGAAAGATAAATTATTGCAAGAAGAAGCGAATACATGGTTTTGAAATTTTTCTGGTTATTTTGCCTGTTTTGTTGTCACTTTTCAAAATTGCACGCAGGATTGCACGATTGAGCGGTTACTCTTATTTACTTTCGGTTTTTATGCCGTTCAGAGCGTAAAGTTCGACTTCTACGGTCTGCGCATAGCGACGTGGGTTATGCCCTTCCATTTGACGATTTCGCACACCTGAAAGCCGAGTTTTTTGTAGATTGCAACGTCGTTTTCGTCTTGCGTTTCGAGATATATCGGCATATCGCCGCAAAACTCCTTGAGCATACCCTTGAGTTTGCCTTGACCTCTGAACTCTTTTCTTACGCCGATATTCTTGATGTAGCAATCGGTTTGCGGATTGTAATAATTGCTTGCCACCTCGTCCGCCATATCGACGTACTCTTTCGCGATTTTTGCTTGCTTGAATCCGACGTTCAAAAAGAACGCAATGTCGAAAAATATATTCTTGAAAGCGGATTTCAATTCGATTTCCCTATCTCCCGGCTTTTTTATAGAACACAAAGCGCAAAAATCTCCGTCTTTGTAGGTGAAATTCTGAGCGCAATACACTTCCGCCCTAAAAAGATAGTACATTCTGTTCAGTCTGTTTTTTCTGCCGAAAAGGGTGTCGTACGCCTCGTAGTCCTTAAAAATTTCAGTAAAGACTTTCGACGCTTTTTTGATTTCGTTTTTCTTGATTTTTTCCATACCGACATCATATCACGTTTCAAAAAACTTTTCAATCGAAAATCGCCTCTTGTGCGCTTATATCAATGCAATGTATTGACATTTTACGCATAGTTTGATAGTATTATAAAAACAAGAGTCAAGGGGTAAATCTATGGCAAATTATTTCAGTGAACGCGACAAAAACATCACCAACCGACTTCGCGCATTGCGGGATCAACTGCCCGAGTGTTGCGAGGAATTTTTTGTGGGAATCGAGCCGCAAACAACCACTCTTACGCGGCTGAATTATGCCTACGATCTTCGCATTTTTTTCGACTATTTGCTCAAAAACGTGCGTGCTTTTCGCGACCACAAGGACGTTTACGACTTCACCGCCGATGATCTCAACAAAATCACGCTCGGCAATCTCGAGGCGTATATGGAATATCTGTCCTACTACTCCTTCGACGGCAAAGAAAAAACCAATGCCGAAAAAGGAAAAGCGCGCAAAATTTCAACCGTGCGTACCTTTTTCAAGTATATGTACAATCACGACAGAATCAATCAGAACGTGTCGGCAAAACTCACTATGCCAAAAAATCACGACAAGGACATTATAAGGCTTGAAAAAAAGGAAATCGAGCGCATTCTCGACGCGGCGGAAACGGGCGCGGGAATGAGCGAACATCAGCGCAAAGTGCAACGCAACACGCACGCTCGCGATTTTGCGATAGTTTCCCTGCTTTTGGGCACGGGAATCCGTGTGAGCGAGTGCGTGGGGCTCAATCTTTCGGACATTGATTTTGAAACAAACGCATTCACGGTCACGAGAAAAGGCGGCAATCAAGCCATTTTATACTTCGGCGACGAGGTTGCAGACGCACTCAAAACATACATCGACACCGAACGCAAATCCCTTGTGGAAAGGTGTCAAAAGTTGAACACGGGCGACACGGACGCAGTGTTTTTGTCCTTGCAGGTTTCGAGGCTTTCTGTCAGAGCCGTGCAAAATATCGTCAAAAAGTACGCTCAAACCGCCGCTCCGCTCAAAAAGATATCCCCTCACAAGTTGCGCAGTACGTTCGGCACAAACCTTTATAGAGCGACGGGCGACATATATCTCGTTGCAGACGTTCTCGGTCACCGCGACGTGAACACCACCAAAAAGCACTACGCCGCAATTGAGGAAGACCACAGAAAACTCGCCGCGCAAGTCGTCAAACTGCGCCCCGACAAAAACGAATGATTGAAAATAATGAAAGTTGTGCAAATCTCGTCATTTACTATTATAAAATATTGACTATTTTATAATGGTTTGCTAAAATTATATTATCAATTTTCGGAGCGATATATGGATATATCTTCTGTCAACAGCGACCTTATTCGCGGCAACGTGACGACAATCATTCTCGGTTGTCTGCTTAGCAACGATAAGTACGGCTACGAAATCCTCAAAGAAATCGAGGACAAAAGCAATTCGCAGTACGTTTTGAAGCAAGCCACCCTCTACAATCAACTCAAAAGACTTGAAAAGCAAGGGCTTGTTTCATCCTACGACGGCGACCCCGACGACACAGGCGGTGGGAAACGTCGCTATTACACGCTCACAAAAGAAGGCAGAGCCTATCTCACCAAAGAAAAGAGCGAATACGAGTATTCCCGCACCATTCTCGACAAACTCGTTTCGAGCGACGAGTACGACTTCACCGTTCCCGTTCCCTTCGAGGCAAGCGACCTTCGTCCCTATTCCAAACGCGACACGGAAGATAAACCCAAAGTCGTTTATAAGGACAAAATCGTCGAGAAAAAAGTGTTTTTCGACCGCTACGGAAACGAAGTGAGCGAAGAGGATGCCGCTTCCCTGCGAGAAAAAGCCGAGCAAGAGGACGAACAGGCACGTCTTAAAGACGAGCGACTCAAAAAGCAAGAGGAAGAAACTCAAAAAGTCAGCGAACAACTTCGCCAAAGCGAGGAAGATGCGAAAAGGGCTAACGAGCAACTCAAACTCTCCGAAGAAGAATCTCGCCAACGCGACGAGCAACTCCGCAAAACCGAAGAACAACTCAAAAAGAGCGAAGAAGATCGCGAACTTGTCAAATCCATGCTTCGCCGTATGGAAGAGGAAAAGTTGCGCGCCGAAGAAGAAAAGCGTCTTGCAGAGGAAGAGGAAAACCGCCGCGCCGAGGAAGAAGCCGAGCGTAAACGCCAAGAACAGGCAAAACCCTCTCAAACCCTCGAAGAAATGTTCGCCAAACTCGATGCCGAGAGCGAATACAAAAAGCAAGAGGAAATGCGCACATATGAGTTTAACTCGCACGCTCAACCGCAAGAACATACTTACATAAACGGCTATACCAATCAAGTCGAACAAACTCAACGCTCGCAAACGTCGCTCAAAGACATATTCAAGCAACTCGACGAGCGCGAAGCGCAAATCGACGACAAACTCGCAAAAGAGCAAGAACAACAAATAGCGATGCAAGAAGCGGAAGCCGCCAAGGCGCAGGCACAGCAAGCGCAACAAGAACAACAAACCGTTCAAGCCTATGCGCAAACGCCCGCAAACGAGCAATTCTACCCTGCCGAACTCGAAAGCAAAAATCAAGTCGATTCAAAAGGTCACTTCGTCACATCTGCCGTCGTATCGAGGCAAGAAGGCGGATTCGATTACGAAAAAGACGACGTGAATTATCGCGACTTCTTCGTTTCGTTGCAAGATAACAAGTCGGACGTACAGTCCCAACAAGAAAAACCGCAACAAAACAACGATTATTCTGACAGCGACATAAAAACAAGATTGTACGCAAAAGGCTTCAAAATTCGCCCCTACGACAGAGGGAACACGTCCGAGTACTACACGTTCAACTTCATTCAGTCAAACCGACTCAACCGCGACACTTTCCTCATCATACTTGCGTTTTTCGTCGCGGAAGTCGCAATAATGTGGGCTTCGCTCGCAACGAGAGTCAGTTACGCCTACTTCCTGCCCATACTTTTGGTGGGTAGCGCACTCTGCCTCGTGCCGACCGTCATCTACCTTTTGAACCCGACAAGGCGAACACGGGCAAACTTCAACTTCAAACTGTCGATACTCAATCGCGGTATGTTGTTTATCGAACTGACCGTCGTGTGCATTCTCATCGGATTCTTCGGACTCGGTGCAAACGTCAACGACATCAACCTTATTCTCGAATCAATCGTACTTCCAATGGTTCTGCTCACCAACCTACCGTTGAGTTCTCTCATTTACTGGTTGCTGTATAGAACGAGGAAGTATCATACGGCATAAGAGCAAAAATCATCGCCGTGGCAACGGCAACACGCAATATTTGCGTATTGCCGAGAGCCTCGCTTGATTTTTGCTCTGCTACCGCGCAGAGAATTTGCGCTATCCGTTCAAGCACGGATAAAAGCTCAAGCCACAATTCCGCCAAATTATCTGCTTGCTGGCGTGCCTATCGGCACGTTTTTTATTTGGCTGTCGCAGAGGCAACGGCAACACGCAATATTTGCGTATTGCCGAGAGCCTCGCTTGATTTTTGCTCCACTAACCGCACAACCGTTCTTCACTCTCAAATCATACAGGGACAAATTCCCTGCCGCAATTCCGTGCGAACGCTTGCTTGGTGACGTGCCTATCGGCACGTTTTTTTAATGAATAATTAATAATGAATAATTAATAATTGTCGGTGGAGTTTCACCACACACCCCAAATGAATCGCATTAGAACATTTGAATATTCCGCAACTGCGACAAGGTCGCAATATCACTTGCGCACTGCGCAAATTTCATTGTGGCGAATGTCACAATTTCATGCACGCTTTGCGTGTATTTCACCGCACCGAGGTGCTCTGCGTTGCGGTGATGTCAATCGCCCACATCGTCATTCAGAGCGTAGCGTGGGAATCCCCTAAATAGGAATGAATTATTTTGGCGATTGAACAATACACCGCACTTGTTCTCGCAATTACTAACCGCACAAGCCCTCTCTGCTCTCAAAATTAGATGGATAAAAACTCATACCACAATTCCGCGTGAGTGCTTGCTTGGTGGCGTGCCTGACGGCACGCTCTTTAATTAATAATTAATAATGAATAATTAATAATTGTGGTGAATTTCAGTTCAAATCATTGACTAAAAACAAAGTGCTTGCTATAATATTTAAGCATTTACATAGGGGAGTGGCTCAATGGTAGAGCAACGGTCTCCAAAACCGTCGGTTGCGTGTTCGAGTCGCGTCTCCCCTGCCAAGTGAAGAAGTCCTAAACGGGCTTCTTTTTTTTTTGCGGTATTTAGCGACACGAACACGCAACGCAATCGCGGCGGAATGATATTCCTTTCGCTTGCGGTTGCATCTGACACTACGCGACGCAAATATATTTGCTATGCTTCGTTATATTAGCCGCTTTGCTCTTTCACGAGTCGCGTCTCCCCTGCCAAGTGAAGAAGTCCTAAACGGGCTTCTTTTTCTATTATCAATAATTAAATTATTTTACTTTCCATTATTAATTAATCGGCAAATAAATTCTTTGTCTTGCAAACAAATTCAAAATTGTGTACAATGAAACTATGAAAAAACAAGTTGAAATCTACACAGACGGTGCGTGTTCGGGCAACCCGGGCGTTGGCGGCTGGGGTGTCGTTATGCTCTACAAAGGTCACAAAAAAGAAGCGAGCGGCGCGGAAAAGTCTACGACAAACAACCGCATGGAACTCACCGCAATAATTCAAGGCTTGAAAATGCTCAAAGAGCCGTGCGTCGTCACGATATACAGCGACAGCGCGTATTCGGTCGAGCCTTTCCTTAAAGGTTGGATAAACGGCTGGATTATGAAAGGCTGGCGCACTTCGAGCAAGGACGAAGTGAAAAACGTCGATTTGTGGAAAGAACTTCTCTCTCTTATGCAAATCCACGAAGTATCTTACGTCAAAGTCAAAGGACACGCCGACAACGAACTGAACAACCGTTGCGACGCACTCGCACGCGGCGCAATCAAAGAGTTGCAAAAAACGCTTCCTGCCGAACTTCCGCCCATTCCCGACGGAATTTGACAATCTCTACACATCATACACCATTTGGCAAAGCAATACTTTTTGGGAACTCCTTTTTAGCACCAACACTGCTTGATGACAACCAAACAATACACCGATCAGGAGGTACGAATATGAAACAAATCAACAAAAAGCACTTGTTTTTCTTAATTCCCATCGGCATTTTTGCAATTGTAATGCTTGTTTTGGAATGCTTGCCCGACGGCGTGCAAATGCGTTTTGCCTATCCCGATAGTATCAGCGGAAACATCATAAATGTCTACGAATATTATCCGTATTTCAGCGACATGCCGTTCGGATACGGAAACTTCTGCCCTGTCATTATCGGCATTTTGACGATTGCGGTAATAATTCTTTGGATTGTAAACCTATTCTTAGACAAAAGAGGTATCGATGTCGCGATATTGGTGATGACAATTCTCAAATTCGTTTTCAGTGCGGTGGAACTTATATTCTCGCAAACGGCAATCAACTGGGCGATGTTCGCGTTGTCATTTGTTCTTGCGATATACTGTATCGCAAAAGCGGCTATCAACAAAGAATTTGCAAAAATAAAGAAACCACGAGACACCATTGCGGAAACAGAAAACAAATAACGCCTAATTGCACTGCTTAAACATAAAAATCGGCAGCAATTACAATTTGTTTTTGCAATGAAACAACACACATAATAGGCGAACAAAAAAACCGCGATAAGCGGTTTTTTTGATATTCTATTTGGGTATTTTTCGATAAAGTGCAATCAGTCGAAATAATCGATTTGCATTGAGTGGCGCACTTTTGCAAGAGTTGCCGCTGCTTTTGCTTTCGCCTTTTGCGTACCGTTTTTGAGGACTTCGTAAACGGAGTCGGGATTCTTTGCGAGTTCGAGTCTTCTTTCGTAAATCGGGTTAAGTTCGGATTGCAAGACGTTGATAAGAAATCTTTTGATTTTCACGTCGCCCAAACCGCCGCGTCTGTAATGCGCTTTGAGTTCGTCGAGATTCTTGTAGTCGGGCAAAAATTCGGCAAAATGCTCGTCGGTTGCAAATGCGTCGAGATACGTGAACACGGTGTTCCCTTCCACTTTACCTTTGTCCTCGATGCGAAGGTGATTTGGGTCGGTAAACATCGACATAACCTTCGTTTTTATCTCGTCGGGCGTGTCCGAAAGGTAAATGCAGTTGCCGAGCGATTTGCTCATCTTTGCTTTTCCGTCGATGCCGGGAAGTCTGCAGCATTGCTTGTTGCTTGGCAAAAGGATTTCGGGTTCGACAAGCGTGTCGCCGTAAATCGAGTTGAACTTGCGCACAATTTCTTTGCACTGCTCCAACATCGGTTCTTGATCCTCGCCGACAGGAACGGTCGTCGCTTCGAATGCCGTGATGTCTGCGGCTTGGCTGATAGGATAAGTCAAAAATCCTACGGGAATGCTCTTTTCGAAGTCGCGCATTTTTATCTCGGCTTTTACGGTCGGATTACGTTGCAATCTCGAAAGCGTGACGAGATTCATATAGTAAAACGAAAGTTCCGTAAGTTCGGGCACTGACGATTGAACGAAAATCGTGGATTTTGCGGGATCGATTCCGCACGCAAGATAATCGAGCGCAACTTCGATGATGTTGCTACGCACTTTTTCGGGATGTTCGGCATTGTCGGTGAGCGCTTGCGCGTCGGCAATCATAATGTAAATCTCATCGAAATTTCCGCTGTTTTGAAGTTTTACTCTTTCACGCAGAGAGCCGACGTAATGTCCGATATGCAATCTTCCCGTCGGTCTGTCGCCTGTCAAAATAATCTTTGCCATAATGCACCTATTACTTATAAATATATACTATATATAATATATCACTACAATAGAAAGGCTGTCAAACTACTTGCGCACGCCTTTTTCAAAAAAATAAACCGTTGCCGAAGCAACGGTTTGTTTTTTTATCAAACAAGGATTATTCAGCGGGTTCTTCAACTTTCTTTTTGCGAGTTGTCTTCTTTGCAGGTGCTGCTTCTTCCTCTGCCTCGTCTGCAAGGTTGAGGTTGAGGTTTTTAAACAAATCGCCGAGAGTTGCGGAAGAACTACCGGAAACCCATTCTTTGGGTTCGTTGGAAGATTCCTTCTTTGCGCCGCGACGTTCGCGTTTGCTTTCGCCGTCTGCAACTTTTTGCTCGAACTTCTTGACTCTGGAAGATCTCTTTGCCGCTTTTTCTTCGTCGGTTGCTTCTTCTTGACCTTCTTGAACTTGCGTTTCTTCGGGAGCGGGAAGCAATTCCTTGATAGAAAGAGTGATGCGGTTGTCGTCGAATCCGATGATCTTTGCTTCGACTTCTTGACCGACCGTCAACGCTTCGTTTGCGTCTTTGATCCAGTTGTGAGAGATTTGAGAAACGTGAACAAGTCCGTCTACGCCGTCGTCGATGGATACGAATGCACCGTAGGGGAAGATTCTTTCAACCTTGCCTTTGATGACCGTACCGACGGGGAACTTCTCTGCCGCAACTTCGTAGGGTTTCTTTTGAAGTTGTTTGTAACCGAGAGAGATTTTGCCTGTTTCTCTGTCCATTTTGAGGACTACGAAGTCGTAAGCTTTCTCCGATCGTGAGAACGGTGGAAGGATCGGTGATCTTGTTCCAAGAAAGTTCGGAGATGTGAGCGAGGCAATCGAAACCGCGAACGTTTACGAATGCGCCGAATTGCGTGAATCTCTTAACTTTGCCGGTCACGATGTCGTGAACGTGAATGTTGTTCCAGAAAAGATCCTCTTTTTCTTTCTTTTCTCTTTCGAGAATGATACGTTGAGAAGCGAACAAATATCTCGACTTCTTTTGGGGTTTATCTTCGCTTTGAGCGGTTTCTTCGCCCTCAGCCTCTGTATTTTCTTTTTCCTTCGGAGGCATAAGCGTCAAGCGGAGCGTTTTGCCTTTGTAATCTTCGAGGTTGCTGACGTAACCCATTCTGATTTGGCTTGCGGGAACGAAGATGGTGTATTGACCGAGTCTTCCTCTAAGTCCGCCCTTGACGACTTCCGTCATGGTCAAAGAGAATTCGCCTTGAGCAAGAGCCTTTTCTGCCTCTGCTTCTTCAAGACGCACCGCGTCTACGTCCTTTTTGGACAAAGACACGTACTCTTTGTTGACAGCAAGAATAGTTGCTTGAATTTCATCGCCCTCTTTGAAGTCGGCAGGATTGTAGTTGCCGTCCAAAGATGCTTCACTCTTATCAATGAAACCGTCTTTCTTTCCGCCGATTGCGACGTAGATGCCGCTGTCGCCGGCGCTGATGACTTTGCCTTTGATGCGCTTGCCGACTTTGTAATTGGTGTAGCCGACGGAAGTTGCGGATTTCAAAAGGTCCGCCATAGTGGTGGGTTCTTTCTCTTCTGCGACTGATTGCTCTTGAAGTGTTGCCTCGTTTTTCACTTCAGTTTCGACTGTTTCCACAGCGTTCTTTTGAGTTTCACTCATAAGTCTTGTTACCTCCTGTATCAACCACGGCGGAGTGGATGCTCCTGCGACAATCGATACACTTTGAATATCCTTGATAAATTTTGTTTGATTCAGAGCGTCGTTTGCGTTTTCGACGAAAAAAGTGTTGGGATTGACCTCTTTTGCCACCTCGAACAAACGTCTTGTGTTTGCGCTGGTACGGCTTCCGAGAACCAAAACCGCGTCCGACTTTTCGGCGAGTGCGCGCGCTTCGTCCTGTTTCTCTTTTGTAGTATAGCAAATAGTATTGAAAATGCCAACTAAATTATTGTGGTTTTTTTCAAAATTCTTTGCAAATTCTTCGATTTTTTCGAATTTTTCGGGCAGAATCGTGGTTTGAAACAAGATAGAGGTCGGATTTTCGCCGATCGGCAGGGTTTCGCCGTCCGAAACCACCTTGCAGTTCTTCCCTGCGTACGACTCAACGCCAATCACTTCGTCGTGATTTTTGTCGCCCACGATTATGACGTAGTCGCCTGCTTTCGCCCTATCTTCGGCAAGTTTTTGATTGCGTTTGACGACGGGGCAAGTCGCGTCGAAAATCGTAACTCCTCTCTCTTTTAATTCATCTTCCAACTCCTTGGTTATGCCGTGAGCGCGAATGAGCGCAACGTCCCCCTTTTGGAGTTTGTCGCAATCCTCGATTTTGATGCAAACGGCACCCTTTTCACGCAGATACTCCGTGACGAGTTCGTTATGCACAAGTTCGCCCAAAGTGTAGATTTTTCCGTATTTTTCGGCAAGGGAAACGGCGGTGTTCACCGCCTTTTTCACGCCGTTGCAAAATCCTGCTTTCTTAGCGACGACAACTTTCAAGTTTCACCTCGTAAACCGACAAAAAAGCCGATTTAACCTTTATTTTTTCTTTTTGCCCTTGGTTGCTTTTTCGACGTACTCGTTGCAAAGGCGGCGAGTTTCGTCCATTTTTTCCTTTATGACTTGGGTTGCGGCGTGATTTTCGTCAATGGTGCGCGCGCCGTAAAACTCCTCGAGCAAGAACGGTTCGCCGACGTAAAGCCAGTTTTTTCTGAACGCTTTCGGGCTTTGATAATAAATCATCGGCACTACGGGGACTTTCGCTTTTATCGCAAAGCGAGCCGTACCCGTCTTGAATTCCGCCATATGTTGCGTACCCTCTTTATTCCTTGTTCCTTCGGGGAAAATGAGCAGTTGTTTGCCGTCTTTAAGCACTCTTAAAACTTGTTTGACCGACTCGATGTCCGCCTCGCCTCTGCGGACCGGAATAGCGCCCATTCTGTGCAAAAACCAGCCTGCCACGGGATTTATGAACAACTCGTACTTTGCAAGGGCGTGCGCCTCTTTTTTGAAAAGCACGAAGTAAGGGATCATCGAATCCATTTTGGAATAATGGTTGCAGGTAAAGAGCGCGCCCTTCACTTTTTTTGCGTTTTCCGCGCCTATGACTTTTGTCGGCCACACGAGCATTTGCAGAGGGCGCAAAATCACTCTCAAAAATCTGTAGAATGCAAAACTTTTTTCGGGTTTATAGTATGTTTTAATCCTTGCGAGCGTCTTTTTATCCATTTCGCTCGACGGAATAATCGTTGAGGGTTTTTCGGCATTCTGTTCGGTCGGATTTGTGTTTTTAGTCTTGATATGCACAACCTCTTTGACGTGTGCGACAACGTCCTCTATGTTCATTTGCGTGGTGTCCACAAAGTCTGCGTCGTCGGCTTGTTTGAGGGGCGCGACTGCGCGGTGAGAATCGTTGTAATCGCGTTGAATTATGTCGCTTAAAAGCGTTTGATAATCCACTTTTTCGCCCTTTTCTTCGAGGTCTTTCATTCTGCGTTGCGCTCTTTCTTCGGGAGAAGCGGTAAGGAAAAATTTGCAGTTCGCGTCGGGAAGCACAAAAGTGCCGATATCCCTTCCGTCCAAAACAACGTCGTTTTTGCTTGCGAAATCACGTTGCAAATCCACCATTTTGTATCTCACGCAAGGAAGCGCGGATATATCGCTTGCGGCTTTGGACATGTAGTGCTCGCGAAGGTGCGGCGTTGCGTCTATGCCGTTGACGATTATATGTTGATCTCCGTTTTGATAGACGATGTCCATTTTGAGGTCTTCAAGCATCTCGGACACTTTTTGCTCGTCTTTGGGGTCTATACCCTTTTGGAGTGCGAGATAAGCGGTTGCACGGTACATTGCGCCCGTATCGAGATAGATTATCCCAAGATCTTTTGCCACCGCTTTTGCGATTGTGCTTTTGCCTGCGCCCGCAGGTCCGTCAATTGCTATATTTATCATATTTCCTCCGACTTTCCAGAGTTTGAAGTCTTTTGTAATTACGATTTTAGGCGGTTAGATTCCGCATTTATTCACTTTTCAGGCATATTGAGCGGATTTTTTGATTATATCCCTTGCAGCGCACACCGCCGTCGCAAACGCAAGTTGCAGATTGAATCCGCCCGTCAATGCGTCTACGTCTATCGTTTCGCCGACAAAGTACAATCCCTCTACGTCCTTGCTTTCGCAAGTTGGTTTGAGACATTTCAAATCCACGCCGCCCGACGTCACTATCGCTTCGGTAAACGTCGCAAGCGACTGCACGTCAAAGCGTAAATCTTTTATGGTTTTGACAAGTTTTGCACGCTCTTCTTTGGTGATTTCGTTCACTTTTTTACTCTCGGCAATACCTGCGCACTTCAAAACGTAAGCGTTGAGCCTTTCGGGCAAAAGCGCGCGAGTGACGTTCTTTATATCTTGGTTCTTTCTTTCGTCAAAATCCCTCAAAACTCGTCTGTCCAGAGTGTTTTCGTCAAGAGCGGGTTTCAAATCGAGGGACAAAACGACGTTTTGTTTTCTGTTGATATACGACGAAATCGTAAGCGCAATCGGGCCCGACAATCCCCTGTTTGTAAACAGCATTTCGCCAAACTCGCTCGCAATCTCTTTGCCGTTTTCATCGATGGCGCAGAGATTTACGTTTTTAAGGGATATCCCCTGCAACGCCGACACGTTTTGCTTAACTATGACAGGCGCAAGAGCCTGTCGAGGCTCAACGATTTTAAGTCCGAAAGATTTTGCAAAGGTGTATCCGTCGCCTGTCGATCCCGTCGAAGGATAACTCATTCCGCCGGTTGCCACGACAACTTTGTCGCAGGGTATGTTTTCCCACGCCGTTACGACGCAAAATCCGTCGTCGGTTTTCTTTATTTGCTTGACTTGGGTGCCGAGTTTTACGTCCACGCCGATATTTTCAATCTCGATTTGCAACGCTTTTATGACATCGCTCGACTTTTGCGAAAACGGAAAGACTCTGTTTCCCCTTTCCACGACGAGTTTTAAGCCCAAATCCTCAAAAAACGACATCGTGTTTTGCGGGGTAAATCCGTACAGCGACGAGCGCAAAAACTTCTCCCCTCTGACGATGTTTTGAAACAAGTCCGCAAGTTCGCAATCGTTGGTGAGATTGCATCTGCCCTTGCCCGTTATATAGAGTTTTTTGCCGAATTTCTCGTTTTTTTCGACAAGGATAACGTCCGCCCCCTCTCTTGCGAGAAAAACGGAAGCCGTCATACCTGCCGCACCTGCGCCGATTACGCAAACTCTCATAATGCGAACTTCGCCTCTTTCAATTTTTCGATTGTAGGCAAATCGTTTGCGAGCATTTGCACGGGCGTTACGGTTATATATCCGTTGTCGAGTTGATAGCAATCGCCGCCCACGACTTCGTCGACGTGCGGTATTCTGTGACCGTCCACGCAAAAATACGTCACTCCGTCCTCACCGACTTTTTTGACGTACTTTTCCTCATAAGGTTGATATGCGACGGGGGCGATTTTCACGCCCTTTATGTTTTCCTTTTTAACGTTCGGTATATTCAAATTTATCGTGACATTCTCGGTTGCGAAAGACAACAGTCTTTCGAGATTGTTTGCGGCAAATTCCGCCGCAAATTCGTAGTCGGGAACACCGTGCGTTCTAAGTGACACCGCAAGTGATGGTATACGCTGAAAAGTACCCTCTTGCGCTGCGCCGAAAGTGCCTGAAAAAATGATGTCGCTTCCTGCGTTGAGGCAAGTGTTTATGCCCGAAACGACTGCGTCGATCTTCTCGTCCTTGAAAAGGTACTTCACACCGAAAAGCACGCAATCGCCGGGTGTTCCGCTCACGGCAAAGGTGGGAATATCGTCGATAATTCCCTTATTTTCGTATGTAATCGGGCTGAAAAAATTCACCGAATGGCTTGCGCCCGACCTTTCGGACATAGGTGCGACGATGCGCACGTCGTGATTTTTCGCAAGCGCATTGGCAAGAGTTTTTATACCGTCCGAAAAATATCCGTCATCGTTTGTAATGAGAATTTTCATACGCTCACCTTTCGCTCGGTTGTTGAGTTTTGTTTGCTATTGCGTACAGGTACGCAATTTCAGGCTCGTTCAAGGGACGATACGCACCTCTTGCAAGACCGCCGAGGCGCAATTCGCCGATAGCGACGCGCTTTAGGAATACGACTTTCTTTTCGACAGCCTCGAACATACGACGGATTTCTCTGTTCTTGCCCTCGAAAATAATAACTTCGAGGCGAGTAAACACGCCGCTCGTGTCCTCATTGCACTCTAACGCCTCTCTTGCAAGAATGTCTTTGGGGTCGATGACCGCTTTTTTCGTGTCCTTAACCTTTTCGATACCCGTGATTTTAACCTTGCTTCTGCCGTACTTTACGCCGTCGACGGTTACGCCCTTTCTGAGTGCGGCAAGGTCGCTTTCATCGATAGTGCCTTCGATTTTTACGACGTAGGTTTTGGGAATCTCGCTCGACGGGTGCGTAAGTTTGTATGTCAAATCGCCGTCGTTTGTCAAAAGAAGCAAGCCTTCGCTGTCGTAATCGAGTCTGCCGACAGGATACAAACGCTTGTTTTTGTAGTCGTCACCGATAAAATCGGTGATGATTTTGCGAGGTTTGGAGTGTTCCTTCACTTCCTCGACAATGCCTTTTGCGGCGAGTTTTTCTGCGCGATTCTTGATTTCTTCAAGTTCCTTATCCGTCTTTTTGCGACCGCTCTTGTTGTCATTGTCTTCGTTGAGAGTGGTCACGCAATTCTTCGGCTTGTAAAACAAAAGATAGTCGTAGTGCGTGACTCTTACGACCTTTTTGCCGTCTACAAAGACTACGTCTTTGGTTTCGTCAACGTCTGTGCCGACTTCTCTGACGACTTTTTTGTTGACGCTCACACGTCCTTCTTTGACAAGTTCGTCCGCCTTGCGACGAGAACATACGCCGCATTCTGCAAGATATTTGTTGATTCTCATAAGTCCTCGCGCGCTCGCACGAGGCAAGCGCATACAAATTAAACAAAGTATACATAAAAAAGTTTAAAAGAGCAAGCAAATGCACAAAATCCTTAAAAGCGCATTAGAAAAGAAAAGGCATCTGCCCTTTCAAAAAACGGATTTTATTGTCGTTTTTACATCGATTTTGCTGATTTTACGCCAATTTTTTGCCG
>CAVBBF010000021.1:0-6647 GCA_963593735.1 Phascolarctobacterium succinatutens | reverse complement strand
ATTTTACATCTTTTTACGCAGATTTTACATCGATTTTGCCGTTCTATATTCTATATAATCGGTTTTGGTCGAGTTCCGTTTGTAAAATTTATCGTTTTCGATTTCGCTTAAACGTATTCCACTACGAGTTTTTCACTGCCGTCCTTTTTGAGCGGATATTTGACGTTTTGCCAGTTCGGCGTTACCGTTTGATTGACTTTGACTTTCACAACCTTGTTTCCGTTTGTCAAAAGCGCGTTGTCAAGCGGCACCATTTCGTAGTTATCAAAGCCTAAATTCAGCATTCTAACCGTGTCGTTCCACATATCACCGTGATTCAACACAACGGTTATAAGTTGCATATCCCCTCTTTTTGCGCCGCCGACAAGACATCTTCCACTCTTTTTGGTGAAGCCGGTTTTCACGCCGTTTGCGCCGTCAAAGAGTTTCAAAAGTTTGTTTTTGTTCGCAATATATCTCGCCTCGCCGCTCACTTCGATTTTTCTCTGTTTTGTGCCGACGATACGCACAAAATCGGGATTTTCGTATGCCGCCGCGCAAATAAGCGCCAAATCGTACGCCGTGGTATAGTGATTATCGTCGTGAAGTCCGTGCGGATTTACAAAATGCGAATTGTGCGCGCCGAGCGCTTTCGCTTTTTCGTTCATTAAAGATGCAAATTGGTCGATACCGCCCGCAACTTCCGTTGCAAGCGTAACGGCTGCGTCGTTTCCGCTTCTGAGCATAAGACCGAATAGCAAATCTTCAACTGTTATCGTATCGCCCGCTTTCAGATATATAGACGAGCCTTCCACGCCTTCCGCAATTTTGGGTACGGTTACGATTTTGTCGAGTGGCAAACGTTCAATGGCAATCAACGCCGTCAAAACTTTCGTCGTACTTGCAGGGTAGCACACCTCATCCTTTCCGTCATCGTACAACACGCGCCTTGACGACATCTCGATACACACTGCGCCGCTCGCGCCTTTTTTCACCGTTTGCAAGATTTCCTCGTTAATTGCATTTTGCACATCTTCTTCGATGTTTTTGCTAATACAATTCTCGTTTTTATCGTTTTTTAGAATACTTTTGATAGGATAAACGACGTTGCCTATCGAAAACGAAGATATTATTGCAATCGTCAAACATACAATCGCAATCGCCATAATGACAGTCTTTTTTGAAAAATCATCCATTTTCTTCCCTCTTTTCAATCCTTTTTCATAACGTTGGCAACGCTTTTGAGAAGTTCGAGCCACTTATTTTCTTCACCGTCCACCTTCACGAATTTCTTTTGCGTGCCGCACACGAGAAAGCCAATCGGGATTACACTCACCCCACCTCCGCTTACGCCTACGGGCGATTTTACTTTCTTTTCACTCTCGTAGTCTGCGCCGCCCGCGACGAACCCTACGCTGATTTTGCTCACCGGCAAGACGAGCGTGCCGTCGCCGTTTACGATAGGCTTTCCCACGATTTCGTTAAATTCTGCCGACTTTTTCAAACTTTCTATCGTTTGTCGCAATATTTCTTCAAAACTTTGCATATTACCTTCCCTTGCCGATTGCAATCGCTTTTATGGCTTGAACGGCATTTATCCTTATTCTTATGCCGCACTCTGCGTCGAATCTGTCCTTGCTTTCGTCCTGAATCACCGTTTTTGCAAAAATCGGCAACATTTGCACGAGCGCGCACAATATCGCGCCGTTTTTTGCATCGTTTGCCCCGACGTAAGCAATCAAGCCGTTGATATCGACAATCTCTTTTTCAACCAAGAAACGCGATATTTTGCCGATTTGCGTCACGCTTATGCCGCTGTCGAGATTTTTGAGCGTTTTGCCGTTTATTTGCACTTTTAGACTTCCTCGCGCGCAAACTTTGATTCTTGCAATCGATATGCCCGCAAGTTTGAACTGAACGTTCAGCGACTCGCTCGCAAGCGAAAAATGCGCCAAACAAGACAGTTTTACGGGAAATATGAGCGCAATGAGCAACGCTTGCGCGCAAATCAATACGACAACAATCGCCATAAACCTATTTTGCGTATTATCTCCATTTTTATGTAAATGAGAAAATCAATAGAAAAAACGTAAAAATCAACAAAAATGTTTTCGAGAAAGCCGTTAAAATGTGATAAAAAAATCGAATCAAGAAAAACCGTTAAGCAGTTAAAACGGTTTAAAATCCATAAAAAACGGCTCATTTTCGATAAATAAGCCGCTTTTTAAAAGATTAATTTTCGATATTTTACAATTAGATTGTCGAAAGGATTTCGTCAATCGAACACTTCGAATTGTTCGCCTTCCAAAAATTCGGGAATTTCTTCCTCTTCCTCGTCAGTGTCGGCGGCAGCGAGCGAAACAAGCGTTTCGTTGTCCGCTTCGTCCTCGTCCATAATGCTGCGGTTGTGGAAAAGCGTTTCTTGCGAAGGCGCATTGATAAGCATAAGTTTTTCAAGCACTTCGTCGTAATCGGGCAATTCGTCTATGTTTTCGATTTGGAATTTCTTCAAAAACTCGTCCGTAGTGCCGTAAAGAAGGGGTCGTCCGACGGTTTCTTTTCTTCCCACAGCCTCGATAAGTCCCGCTTTCAAAAGTCCGGTGAGAGCGTATTCCGAGTTCTTATTGCTTCTCATTTCGTCGATTTCAAGACGTGTTATCGGCTGTTTGTACGCAATTGTGGCAAGCACTTCGAGAAGCGTTTTGGTGAGTTCCTTTTCACGCAAAGGAGTCAGCACGTCCGCAACGGTGTCGCCGTACTTCGGATTCGATGAAAACTGCACCTTTCCGTTGAATTCCAAAAGCACGATACCCGAATCGTCGCTGTATCGTTTTTGCAAAGATTTGATGATAGAATTGAGTTTTTGCGTGGTGAGTTCAGGCACTTTTTCGCAAATGTCGCTCTTTTGTATCGCCGAACCGCTTGAAAAAATAATAGCCTCGACAACGTTTTCAATATTTTCCATCGTCGCCCTCCTCGAAGTCAATCGGCACGTCTTCCGTACCTTCTATCGCAAATATCGTTATTTCTCCGAAAACTTCCTCTTGCTCGGCGCGAAGTCTGCCGTATTTGAGAAGTTCCAGCACCGCAAGGAACGTTGTCACGATGTCTCCCTTGTCGTAGTCGGGTTCGAACAAATCCGTAAACTTCATCTGCTTGCGCACGCTTATCATAAGGCGTATATTTTCCATTTGCTCGTGCACGGAAAATCTGTCCTTGACGACCTTTTTGGGAATAATCTCTTGCTCGTGTATGGCGGCGTTTGCAAGCACTCTTGCAAAGGCTTCGACGAGTTTTGGAAGCGAAAAGTTGACGAGCGCGACTCGATAGTCCTTGTCCGTAAACACAGGCGCGCGGTAGAAACGGTTGATGGTTTCGATTTCACGCAACTTGTCGCTTTGCTCGACAAGCAAGGCATATTCCTTGATTTTGTTGATGAGCAGTTGACGCTCGTATTCGGGGTCGTCCTCGGTGATTTCCTCGTCGTCTTTTGGCAACGTGCGAATGGATTTGAGATACACAAGTTCTGCCGCCATCGTGATAAACTCACCTGCATAGTCGAAGTCGAGTTCCTCTTTCGGCGTATTGCGGATTATCTCTACGTACTGGCTCGTAACTTCGGATATGAATATGTCCTCGATTGCGATTTTCGCGCTCTTTATAAGTTCGTAAAGCAAAGGAATAGGTCCGTCAAAATCGCTCAAATGGTAGACTATTTCGGGTTTTGCAACGACAAAATCACCCTCGATTGCCTCAGGCTCGATTATCTCCGCATTTGCGGTGTTTTGATTCGTCGAAACGGGTTGCTCGCTTGCCACAGATTCCGAATTACTTTGGGATTCGGACGGCGAAACGGAATCGTTTTCGACGGATTCGGATTGCAAAACTTCCTCTTGCATACAAAATCCTTTATAAAGATAAATAACGTATAGATATTAACACGCGCACGTAAAAAAGTCAAAACAAATCGAAATAATGCGCTCTACACGCCGAAAACCGCTTAAAACAAGCGGTTTTAGTTGCGTTTTGATGTTTGTCAAAACGAATTTAGTTTGGATTTTCCAATCGTTACGATTAAATTTGTTTTCGATTAATCTATCTTTACTCTCTGCAAATCGTCTATCGATTGCGGATTTATTTTGCCGTTGACCAGTTCTTTGCGATTTCGCCGATAGCGTCGAACAAGTTGAGTCTTGCTACGTCCTCGTTTGCGACTACGCCCACTTTGTCGATAACTACGCCGTCTTTAAGCAGATACGCTTCGCCGACCTTGTCGCCCTTCTTTACCGGCGCTTTGACAAACGAGGGCAAATCGAATTTGATATCGTATTTCGCATTGTCGTCGCGCGCTACGAATCTTGCTACGTCGCGTTCGACACCGAGTGCAATATCCTTGCTCTTGCCACCCGAAACCGCGAGCCTTACGTCGAGATTTTCACCCGATTTGAGCATAATTTCGTTTGCGAAGTTTGAAAACGCATAGTCGAACATCGAACTTATCGCGGCGTTTCTGATTTTCGAACTATCCGCGCCGATAACGACTGCCACCACGCGCATATCGCTCTTTTTAGCCGTTGCGCAAAGGCAGAATTTCGCTTCGCTCGTAAATCCCGTTTTGCCGCCGTCGCACCCTTGATAGAAACGCACGAGTTTGTTGGTGTTGGTTATTGTCGTTGTTCTGCCGTCGGGATGTTTGTAGTCTTCGAGCCAAATTTTTGCGTACTCGAAATACTCTTTATGCTTAACGAGTTGGCGGAACATAACCGAAACGTCCTTCGCGCTCGAAAAACTCTCTGCGGCAGGCAAACCCGTACAGTTTTTGAAAGACGTGTCGTTCATGCCGAGTTCTTTTGCTCTCGCGTTCATTTTTGCAACGAAGTTTTCGACGCTACCCGATATATGTTCGGCGAGCGCGACGCACGAGTCGTTTGCCGAAGCGACGATAACGGTTTTGAGCAGTTCGCCCGCCTTATGAGTCGTTCCTGCGTCCAAAAACACTTGCGAGCCGCCCATACTTGCCGAGTTTTGACTTATTTCCACGTCGTCGTCAAGGGATATATCCCCTCTTTCGACGGCTTCGAGAGTCAAAAGCGAAGTCATAATCTTCACCATACTCGCAATAGGCAATCTTTCGTTTTCGTTGCGCGCATAGAGCACAGTGCCGGTTGCGTAGTCCACCATATATGCGGATTTACCGACGGTTTTGAAGTCGGTTGCGGCTTCGCATATCGACATATTTGTGGAAAACACAGAAGCCGAGATAAAAGCAAACACAAGCAAAACGCAAATTAACATTCCGCAAATGCCTTTTGTTCCGCCGTATTTTTCGGATTGTGTATTAAAGTTTTTCATTTTTCACCTCACGCTTTTCGTTAGCGTGTATAAAAAGTCGAAAAGTATGCAAAAACGCGCCGTATTCGCAAAAATACGGCTAAAATGTTGACAAAATACAAAAAACACCGTTAGAAGTGCGGTTTTGTCCTAATACAGCGTAACGACGATGACTTTAAAAATCGAACCTATGATGATGAACAGCAAAAACGCAATCGCGACGTTTATCGCAAAAATCTTCAACGTGTTGACAAACGACGGTTTGAGTGTGCCGTTTTTGCAGCCGCAATCGGGAGCAACCGTAACCGTGGCGCAAAGCACGAAACAGCAAAAAGTGCAGATGAAAAACGGCAGATAAATCAAAAGCAAGTTGACAAGTCCGCTCGTTTCATACCTACCTATCAACGCAACAGAATACCATCCTGTCGCAAAACCGAGCGCGAAAAACGGCAACACAATCAAAAACACGGTTTTGTCGTTGATTCCCGCAATCAAAAATACTGCGTAGCACCCGACAAGCGCAAGCAAAGAAATGAAAAACACTTTCACCGCGCCAAATTCCATATCTGCGCGCGCAACTCTGTCGAATCCGTCTTTGCCAACCGACCGAAATGCCGAAAATATGCCGACGATAATGCCCAAAACGAAGATAATACTCGCGCAAACAATAACCTTTTTATTGTCCGAAACAAAAGTTTTCAAAGCGGATATAATCGACTTTGTTCTCAGAGAGACTCGCATATATAAAGCGTATGAAGCGCAAACGATGTTATGACAAAAAAAGTGATTTTGCGTGACGTTTGGTTGGAATTTGTCAAATAAAACAAAGATAAAAATGCTAATATGCGCTTGTGAAAGAAAACGAAATCAAAACCAAAGAATATCTTTTGAAACTCGGATTCCAACCCAACCTCAAAGGGTACAGACTGCTTGCAAAACTCATTTGTTACGCGCTTGACGGACAGGAAATACTTCCCTTGAAGTATAAAGGCTACGAAACGCTGTCTGCGGATTTTGCATCGTCGAAAGCGAGCGTAGAAAAAGACATTCAAAACGCAATCTCGGCGGCGTTTTTGCGCGGACAAGTTGACGTACTTTATACGGAATTTGGCGAGACCCTCGACGAAAACAAGGGCAAGCCCACCAACAAGCAGTTTGTTCTCACCGCTCTCGAACGTATAAAATAGAACAGAAATCTAACGACATATTTTTGCATTATAGTGCGTTAGAATACCGAAAACAAATCGTTTTAATCAAATATAAAGTAAAAACGCCCGACACGTGACGTGAACCCAAAAGTTTGGACAGAAAATTGAGTTAATTCGTTTGGAATTGAG
>CAVBBF010000020.1:0-27778 GCA_963593735.1 Phascolarctobacterium succinatutens | reverse complement strand
ACTGCGCCGTCTGTTGGCCACTGCCTGGCGCACAAAGCGCAGTGGCATAATGAGAGAACGATACTTATCTATGTGAGTGCCGTAAGGAACGCAGTGACGGAATAGCGATTGTTACGAAGTCAATCGCGTCCTACCATCTCTTGCGAACGATGTGTAATCTGACAGAGAAATGACGTTCGTTTGAGCAATAGGGGAAAGCCCGAAGGGAAGGGGTGATGTGTTATTTAGAGTACACGCTCATAAAACATATGTAAAGACGGAAAAATAACTTTTTAGAGGTAAAATATATGAAAAAATCAAGCAAAATTGTTGCGATTATCGCAGTTTTGGCACTTGTGTGCGTGGCGTGCGTTTCGCTTGTTGCGTGCAACGACAATTCCGCACCCGAAGAAACGGCAAAAAAAGTGACAGTCAGATACGTTGCGGACGGAACGGCGGCGGCAACGCTTTTGGCGGACGGACAAGTTGATTTTATGGTTGTCGGCGAACCTGCCGCAAGCGCGCAGACAAAAAGACTTTCGCTCAATGCCGAAATGAATATGCAGAGTGCGTATAAAGACGCAAGCGGCGCAACGAATTATCCGCAAGCGGGCATATTCGTGCAATCTGCGCTTGCCGGCGACGAGGAGTTTTTGAACGCATTGTTTGAAGAACTTGCCGCAAACAAAGTTTGGATTGCGCAAAACAAAGCCAACGTGACGACGGAAGCGAAAAAAGTGTACGAAAGCGCAAATTTTCCTGCGATTGCAATCGATCGTTGTGCTGTCAACGGCGAAAAATTGACGGAGCAGAGCAAAAACGACATTCTTTCTTTCCTTGCAAACGTTATGCCGTCCGACGACAAAGGCAATGCAATCGAATGGAGCGCAAAAAAATCGCAACTGTTCGATATTACGGCTTCGGAAAAGACAAACAACAAAATTAGATTTTCCGCTCCGGAGGGAACGCCTGCTCTCGCCATGCTCACCCTCGCAAGCAATCAAAAGCAAATAGGCGCGCATGAAGTCGAATATGCGGTCGTCAATCCTGCAAATATCGCATCCGAAATGGCTACAAAGAAAAGTCAAGTCGTTATTATGCCGGTCAATGCGGGCGCAAAATTGATAAGCAACGGTGCCGATTACAAACTCGTGAGCATTGCGGTGGAAGGAAGCCTTTATATGGTCGGCAACACCGAAAAGGGCGGTCAAATTACCTTTGACGATATCGTCGGCAAAAAGATTGCGTGCATAGGTCAAACGGGTGTTCCCGGACTCATTTTCCGCTACGTTATGCAGAAAAACGGAATCGAAATCGTGACCGAATGAAAAAGATAAACGTTGACAAAAAAACGGTGAAGCGGATAATCGAAAACGTCGCTTATCCGCTCGCCGCACTCGGCATAGTGCTTGCCGTATGGGCAATATGCGCAAAGGTCAAAGGCAATCCGCTGGTGTTGCCGATGCCCTCTAAGGTTCTTGCCCGTTTTTTCGCCCTCGGCGGCGAAAAAGGATTTTGGACAAGCGTAGGCTCGTCGCTTTTGCGCACGCTGATTTGCTTTGCGATTTCTTTTGCGGCGGCAATGATTTTCGCCGTACTCGGCGGACTCTTTAAGCCGCTTCACAAAATAATTTCGCCCATAGTTTCGCTATTGCGTTCCGCGCCGACCGTTGCGGTTATTCTTATTTTTTACGCGTTTATGTCAAGCAACGCAATGTCGGTCGCCGTTGGATTTTTGATTGCCTTTCCCATTCTTTACTCGGCGATATACACGGCAATCGCGGGCGTTGACAAGGAACTTTTGGAAATGGCAAAGGTGTACAAAGTGAAGCCCGTTGACGTTGCTTTCGGCATATACTTGCCCTCTATCGCGCCATGTCTTTTCGACACGAGCAAGTCCACGTTGTCGCTCACTCTCAAAGTGGTTGTGGCGGCGGAAATTTTGGCGTGCGTATCCAAAAGTATCGGCGGAAAAATACAGACGGCAAACGCCACGTTCGAGATCGAATACTTGCTTGCGTGGACGCTTGTCGCAATCGTGTTCGGCTTTGCGCTCGAAGGCGCGGTCGCACTCTTGAAAAAGGTTTGGGAGGCGGTGAGATGAAAGACATAATCATAAAGAATTTTTCTTGTTCGTACGAGCAAAAAACGATATTTCAAAACTTTGACGTCACTTTCGAGCAAGGCAAAATCAACGTAGTTTTGGGCGGAAGCGGCGTCGGGAAAACCACGCTTTTGAACGCTATGGCTTCGCTCAAATCCTATGAGGGAAGCATAGAAGGTTGCGAGGGCGGCGTAAGTTATATTTTTCAAAAAGACAGGTTAATACCCTCGATTTCGGTGTATAAAAACCTTGATTTGGTATTAAAGGCGGTTGTAAAGGACAAACGCATACGCAAAGAAACGATTGAATCCACCGCCGAAGCGCTCGAAATATCCGACGTGCTTAAAAGCCTTCCGAGCGAGATAAGCGGCGGACAGGCGCAAAGGGCGAGTATGGCAAGAGCGTTTCTTTATCCGAGCGACGTGCTTTTGCTCGACGAGCCGTTCAAAGCGCTCGATACGTCGCTGAAAGCAAGGCTCATAAAGAAGTTTGTTGCACTCCAACAGCAGTCGAAAAAGACGGTGGTTTTCGTCACCCACGCAATAGACGAGTGCTTGCTTTGCGCAGACAATTATTTTGTGTTTGCCAAAAACCCCGTAGAGATAGTGCTGCGAGGGAATATCCCATCCGACAAAGATAAGCGAAAATTGACGGATAAACCCCTTGACGTTGTGAGAAACGAACTCCTCGAATCTTTGGCATAATCGTGCAAAATCCGAGATTTTCGGCAAAATGCTTTGTGCGAAATAGTCGCGGCAATCGCTTGACATTTTGACGGACAACTTATATAATGAAGAAACTTTATATCATATTCGCGTAACTTACTGGCGCGTGTGGGTGTAAAAAAACGAGTTAGGAGAAACAAAATGAAAGAAGGAATCCATCCCAACTACCACGATGTGACCGTCGTGTGTGCGTGCGGAAACACATTCCAGACGGGTACAACCAAAAACGTCAACGAACTTCGTGTTGAAATTTGCTCAAAGTGCCATCCGTACTTCACGGGCAAACAGAAACTTGTTGACACCGGTGGACGCGTCGACAAATTCAAGAAGAGATACAATCTCGACTAACGGAAAAGGAAATGCAGGCACGACATCAATGTGTGCCTGCATTACTTTTTGTGCGCTATTTGGCGAATAACTGCGTCAGATGTATTTTTTTTCGCAAGTCACGTACGCTCATTGCTCAAACGGCGTTGCGGTGAAAGCAACAAACGAAGTTTATTGCTAGACACCGCACTTGTTCTCGCAATCACTAACCGCGCAGAGAATTTGTGCTATCAGTTCAAACACGGATAAAGATTCAAGCCACAGTTTCGCCAAATTATCTGCTTGGTAAAAGCGTGCTACGCACGCAAGCGGTTAAACGAACACTTATTCAAGGCGTACTTATAAGCGGAATGTGCTCATTCGCAGACGGAACGCGAGCCGCAACGGCGGCGAGAAAAGCGAGCGTCGAAGCTCGACGTTTTGTACCGTCCGACTGTGCCGTTTGAGTGCGTAGCTGGCACACAAAGGACGGTGACATAATAAGTGAAATGCCCCTTTCTATGCGAGCACCGAGTGTTGTCCCCCGCTACGCGGTCGTCGTGGGTTCCCTCAAAGTATGCAGAGGGGGAACGACGATAGGGAAAACACATGAGGAAAGGGGAAACTTTATTTAGAGTACGCGACGATTACTCTTGTAAAGGAAGAACGAAACTCGTGATAAATAAAAAAGCGAGTGGTATTTCAAAATAGATATGACAGACAAAAACACAAAAAACAAAGAGCCGAAACAAAAAAACGTTATCGACAGAAAGACCAAAATCGTACGTAGGACAAATATCGGCGGACAAGCCGTTCTCGAAGGCGTTATGATGAAGGGCGCGCGCTCTATCGCGACCGCCGTTCGTACGCCCGACGGCGATATTACCGTCGAAAGCAAGTATGTCAAGGACGCAAAACAACGCAATGCGTTTTTGCGTTTGCCGTTTGTAAGAGGTGTGGTCAATCTGTTCACCCAACTCTTTCAGGGGACGGGCATTATGATGCGTTCTGCCGAAGTGTACGGCGATTACGCCGAGCCGTCCAAACTCGACAAATGGATGGCGGACAAACTCAAAATCAATCCGATGAACGTGCTTATGGGTTTCTCGGTGGTTTTGGGCGTACTGCTTGCAGTGGGGCTTTTCGTGTTTTTGCCAAACTTTCTTGCTTCGCTCATATGCGACAACATAGCGGCAATCGCGTCCTCGTCGCTCAAAAGTCTTTGGTACAGCCTCATCGAAGGCGGCATTATGCTTTTGATTTTCATATCCTACATTCTTCTCGTCACGCTTATGAAAGACGTGCGCAGAGTGTTTATGTATCACGGCGCGGAGCACAAGGTCATATCCTGCTATGAAAGAGGGCTCGACCTCACCGTCGAAAACGCAAAGCATATGCCCAGAGAACACTCTCGTTGCGGAACGACGTTCCTGTTTTTCGTGATTGCGGTGAGCATCATGGTTTTTGTGCTCGTCAACTTTATGATTGAAAAGTGCGGGCTGGTCGTGTCGAGTAGCGTCGGCGGCGCAAAGGTGCTCAACGCGCTTATAAAACTCGGATTCAAACTGCTGTTCCTGCCTGTAGTTGCAGGCATATCCTATGAACTTTTGAAGTTGCTTGCAAAGAGCGATTGCCTTTTTGTGCGCATACTTCGCGCACCGGGTATGGCGCTTCAAAAACTTACCACCAAAGAACCTACCGACGATATGCTCGAAGTGTCGCTCACGGCGTTCAAAACCGTGCTTGCGATGGATGAAAACCCCAATTTGGAAGAAAGAAAATTCGATATAAAAGTGCCTTACGGCGTTGCGAGAGCCAAACTTCAAAACATCGCAAAAGGCGCGGACGACGCGGATATCGACTGGTTGCTCGTCGAGGTTACTGACAAAAAGAGGAGTGAACTTCAATCTCTCAAAACCCTCACCAAAACCGAGTTTGACAACGCAGAAGCCATCGCAAAGCGTATGTCGGACGGCACGCCGCTTCAATACGCGCTCGGCTATTGCGAGTTTTACGGCATAAAGATTGCCGTCAACAAAAACGTGCTTATCCCTCGTCCCGAAACCGAAGAACTCGTGGAAAAGGCGATTGCGACGATAAAGGAGAAACAGACCCAATGCGACGTTCTCGACTTGTGTACGGGAAGCGGCGCGATTGCGGTTGCGATTGCAAAGAACACCAATGCGAAAGTGAGCGCGTGCGACGTGAGCGTGGGCGCAATAGACGTTGCGCTTGCAAACTCGCTCAACACGGGCGTTCGAGTGGACTTTTCAAAGGGCGATATGTGGAGCGCGGTGGCAAACAAGACGTTTGACGTAATAGTGTCCAATCCGCCGTACATTCCGACGTCCGACGTTCAAAAACTCGATTCCAAAGTCAAAGACTTCGAGCCGCAACTCGCGCTTGACGGCGACAGCGACGGCTTGAAATTCTACCGCATAATCGCAAACAAACTCGACGAACACCTAAAAGAGGACGGCGTGCTTCTGTTGGAATTCGGCGCAGGGCAGGCGGACGATATTAAGGCGATATTCGAGGGCTACGACGTAGAAATTGTCAAAGACATAGAGGGACTTGACCGCATCGCAGTGGTGAAAAGAAAATGAAAATATCCGACGGTATGCTTCAAAAATTAGACAAAATCGAGGCTCGCTACGAAGAAGTGGGCAATCTTTTGTCTTTGCCGCAAAACATATCAGATCAAGAGAAATTCAAGTCGCTTTCAAAGGAACATTCCGACCTCGCTCCCATTTGCGATATTTACGGCGTATACAAAAAGCATAAGCAGGATTTCGAGGATTGCGAGGGTATGGCGGCGGCGGAAACCGACCCCGATATGAAAGCGTTGCTTAAACAAGAACTCGACGATTTGCGCGAGGCTCTCGATAAGGACGCAACCGACCTTAAAATATCCCTTTTGCCCAAAGATCCCGACGAGGACAACAACGTCATTATGGAAATACGCGCGGGCGCGGGCGGCGACGAGGCGGCTCTTTTCGGAACGGAACTTATGAAAATGTATCGCCATTACGCCGAAAACAACCGCTGGAAAGTCGAAGAAGTCAATATGAACTACACCGAACTCGGCGGCGCGAAAGAACTCGTGTTTATGATAACGGGCAAGGGCGTATACGGCAAACTCAAATTCGAGAGCGGCGTGCATAGGGTGCAACGCGTTCCCGAAACCGAGTCGCAAGGCAGGGTGCATACGTCGACCGTGACCGTTGCGGTGCTTCCCGAAGCGCAAAACGTTGAGGTAAATCTCAACGAAAACGACATAAAAGTGGACACATATCGTTCGGGCGGCGCAGGCGGACAGCACGTCAACAAAACGGAAAGCGCAATCCGAATGACGCATATTCCCACGGGCATAGTTGTGGAGTGCCAAGACGAAAGAAGTCAGATTAAAAACAGGGAAAAGGCACTCAAAGTGCTAAAATCCCGAGTGTACGACTTTTACCGCTCGCAAGCGGAAAAGGAATACGCCGAAAATCGTCGCGCGCAAGTCGGCACGGGCGATAGAAGCGAGAGAATCCGCACCTACAATTTTCCGCAGGGAAGAGTCACCGATCACCGCATAGGGCTTACTCTTTACAACATCGACAAGTTTATGCTCGGCGACCTTGACGAAATGATTTCCGCGCTTCAAATCGCGGTGCAGAATAAAATGCTCGAAAATATCGAGTGACGGAGGGCAAATGATAGTCGAATACAACAAGCGCAACCACCTTCTTGAAGAACACACATACAAACCGTCCTTGCAAGACGTTGCTCGTCCAAACCTTCACAGACAAATTTTTACCTACGGTAAAATCCCCAAAATCGCGTTCAATATGCGCCACGTTCCTATGGAATGTCCCAAGGAACTGTACATATCCGACACGACTTTCCGCGACGGTCAACAGGCAATGGAGCCTTTCAAAGTCAAGGACATCGTGGAACTTTACAAGTTGCTCCACAAACTCGGCGGCAAGAACGGAATCATAAGGCAGAGCGAGTTTTTCCTTTACAGCGACAAGGATAAAGAAGCGGTCAAAAAGTGCCTCGAACTCGGCTACGATTTCCCTGAAGTCACAAGTTGGATTCGCGCAAACGAAAAGGATTTCGAACTCGTAAAGCAATTCGGAATCAAGGAAACGGGCATACTCGTGAGTTGCTCGGACTATCACATTTTCAAAAAAATGAATATGACTCGTCGTCAGGCGTTGGACAAGTATTTGTCCGTTGTCAAGATGGCTCTCGACAGAGGAATCGTGCCTCGCTGTCATTTCGAGGACATCACGAGAGCGGACTATTTCGGATTTGTCGTTCCGTTTGCAATCGAACTTATGAGGTTGTCAAGAGAAAGCGGAATCCCCATCAAAATCCGCGCTTGCGACACTATGGGCTACGGCGTGACGTATCCCGGCACTTCTATGCCTCGAAGCGTGCAGGGCATAATTTACGGCTTCCGTTACTACGCGCAAGTGCCGTGCGAGCAACTCGAATGGCACGGTCACAACGACTTTTACAAGGCGGTCACCAACAGCGCGACGGCATGGTTGTACGGTTGCTCGACGGTCAACACGACCTTGCTCGGCATAGGCGAGCGCACGGGCAATACGCCTCTTGAAGCGATGGCGGTGGAGTATGCGTCGCTAAGAGGCACGGCAAACGGAATGAATCTCGAAGTCATAAGCGAGATTGCCGACTATTTCGAGGAAGAAATGGGCTATCGCATTCCGCCTCAAACGCCGTTTGTGGGCAAAAACTTCAACGTCACAAAGGCAGGCATTCACGCGGACGGTATGCTCAAAGACCAAGAGATTTACAACATTTTCGACACGGAAAAGATTTTGGGAAGAGCACCCAGAGTTGTCGTTGACGCATTCAGCGGACTTGCAGGAATCGCATACTGGATAAACGCATACTATGAGTTGCCCACCGAAGAAAAGGTGCAAAAGAGCGACGAACTCGTGGCAAAAATCAAGGAATTTGCGGACAAAGAATACGCATTGGGGCGTACCACATCCATAAGCGACAGGGAACTCGACACAATGATCTCCTTGCTCGACCCTAAAAGGCACGCATATTTCCTTTCAAAGAGCAAAAATCAATGATTTTTGCCGCCGATTTTCGCCGCGCGGAAAAATATGAGCGATTTTGAAAATTGCGGGTTGAAATCGGATAAGTTTTTATATATAATGTAGTTGAATATAAATATAAGCGGAGGGCTTATGATAAAATTTATCACTGGTGCCAAAGGCACGGGCAAAACCAAAATCATCATCGATATGGCAAACGACAACGTTGCAACCGCAAAAGGCGACATCGTTTTCGTGACCGACACCGACAGATATATGTACTCTCTCAATTATAGAGTTCGCATGGTCAACGCCAAACAACTCAAAAAAGGAGACGCGCCCGTAAGCGAAGAAGCGCTCATCGGCTTCATCAAAGGCTTGCTCGCAGGCAATCACGACATCGAAACGCTTTACATAGACGGTGCGCACAGAATGCTCGGCAAGACCGTCTTCGAGATGAAGGACTTTTTTGACGACCTCAGAGAGATTGCAAAGAACACCGACACCAAATTTGTGGTTACTGTGAGCGAAAACGAGGAAAATTTCCCTGATTTCATTCGCGCATAAGAATTGCGTACACCAAAAAAAGATGAAATACACTTGTACCAGAAACTCAAAAATCGAGATTTCGGCAAGCGAGGCAATCGTAAAAGGCATTTCGGATGACGGCGGACTTTTCGTTCCGTCGTCATTCCCGATTTTAAGTCTTGCCGACATCGAAAATCTCATTCCGCTCGACTATCCCGAACGAGCGGCGAAAATCTTGTCCATGTATATGGACGAGTTCTCTTTCGAGGAACTTTTGGGATATGCCAAACGCGCCTACAACCGCTTCGACGACGACGCGGTATGCCCTCTCGTCAAGGTCGAGGACGGGCTTTATATGCTCGAACTTTGGCACGGACCGACTTGCGCCTTTAAGGATATCGCGCTCACGATTTTGCCCTATCTTCTCACCGCAAGCAAGAAAAAACTTGGTATAAACGAGCAAACTCTCGTGCTTACGGCAACGAGCGGCGACACCGGCAAAGCCGCGCTCGAAGGGTTTAAGGACGTTGGCGGCACGCACGTCGCGGTGTTTTATCCGTCAAGCGGCGTGAGCGAAATGCAACGCTTGCAAATGGTCACGCAAGAGGGCGGCAACGTTCACGTTTTCGGCATAAAAGGCAACTTCGACGACGCGCAAGCGGCGGTGAAGAAAGTTTTCAACGACAAGGAAACAATAGACGCGCTCAAAGCAAAGGGCATTGCGATGTCTTCTGCAAATTCAATAAACTGGGGCAGGCTCGCTCCTCAAATCGCCTACTATATATCCGCTTACTGTGACCTCGTGGACAGCGGCGAAATAGAACTCGGCGACAAAATTAACTTTGCCGTACCGACGGGCAACTTCGGCGACGTGTTTGCGGGTTATTATGCCTATCGTATGGGCTTGCCCGTTGAAAAGTTTATCGTCGCGTCCAACGCAAACAACGCGCTCACCGACTTTTTCAACGACGGCGTATACGACGTAAATCGCGTGTTCTACAAGACGATGTCGCCGTCCATGGACATTTTGGTGTCGAGCAATCTCGAGAGACTTGTATACGAGATTTGCGATCGCGACGACGAAAAAGTGCGTAATCTTTACGACAGCCTCAAAAAGACGGGCAGATTCGAGATAGATTTGGATGAGGCGAATCTCGACAATTTCGTCGCAGGCTGGGCGGACGAGGAAGACACGAAAAACGCCATTGCCACGTTCTTTGATCTCGACGACTACATTATGGACACGCACACGGCGGTTGCGGCAAGCGTGTTTAACGACTATTCTTGCGAAACCGACGACGAGACCCCGACCGTCGTTTTGTCTACCGCAAATCCGTACAAATTCCCCGTAGACGTACTCGGCGCACTCGGTTCGAGAGAAAAGGATTCGTACAAGGCGATTGTCAAACTCTACAATCTCACCGCGCTCGAATGCCCCGATTGCATACTCGAACTCGAAGGCGCAAGAGAGATTCACACCAAAGTCATCGATAGGACGGAAGTCAAGAAAACCGTGCTCGAAGTGGCTGACGAAATCACCGCATAACTCAAAGAATACAATAAAGCGCAGAAGCCGTTGCCGACACGGCGTAAGCGTATATGATTTCGGCGGCAAACGAGAGCAAACGCGTAAGACTGCCGCAAAAATTCCGACAATCCGCCAAAGAAACTTCACACGAGTTTTAAGGATTGTTTAAGACAAAGAGTATAGTATTATACAAAGAGGCAACAAAATGTTCGGATACGTTATTCCCGATAAACTCAATATGTATATCAAGGATTTCAACGTGTTTCAATCCTTTTATTGCGGACTTTGCAAAACGCTCGGCGAAAGCGGCGCGGAATTTACGAGGCTTTGCACAAACTACGACGTGACTTTTTACAACGTGCTTTTGCATTCGCTCACCAACACGCCCGTGACATTCGAGCGCAAGTTGTGCGCCTACAACGGCAAGAAAAAAGTTGTCGTCAAGACGGACGAACTTTCAAAAAAGATTGCCGACATAGCCGTTATGCTCGTATACTACAACCTCGAAGACGATGTATACGACGGCAAAAAGTCGCGCGCTATTGCCAAAAACATGCTCGCACCTCGCAAGAAAAAGGCAGCGAAAAGGCTCGGAGACATCGACGAGATTATGCAAAAAAGTTTTTCGGATTTGAGGAAACTCGAAAAGGAAAACTGCGACAGCATCGATCGAGTTGCCGACACTTTTGCAACGCTTATGCGCGATATGACGAGGCTTTTGATAAAGACCGACGACAATATCGACACGTTTTGCTACAATCTCGGCAGGCTCATATATTTGCTCGACGCCGTTGACGACGTTGAAAAGGACAGCAAGTCCTCAGAATATAATCCGCTCGTGCTGAATTATGGCAAATGTACACAAAAGCAAGATTATCTTGCCAAAAACGCAGATGAACTCGCGTTTTTGCTCAATTCGACCTACAACAAGATGGTCGGCTCATACAACGCCATGGACATAAAAATGTACGAGGGCGTGTTGAGCAACACCATATATCTCGGAATAAAGATGCAATTGGAGCGACTGCTCAAAGGAGAAGATAAATGCCGAATGACCCGTTTGTGATTCTTGGCGTAAGCAAGGACGCATCTCAAAGCGAAATTCTCGAAGCATACAAGAAAAAACGCGCTTATTATCAGGAGCGTGTTTTTGACGAGGGAGACGAGGGCGCGCAAGCGGCGCGTATGCTCACGCAACTCGACGACGCATATCAGCAAGCAATGGAACTTTCTCACGAGTCCGCAACCGTATCCGGCGAGGGCGATTCGTCGTTCGACGCCGTGCGCAACGCGATCCGCAACAAGGACATCGAAGGCGCACAGCGTGCTCTTGACGAAATATCCTATCGCGGCGCGGAGTGGCATTACTATCAGTCCATTGTTTTCTATGAAAAAAACTGGCTCAACGACAGCAAAAAGCAACTTGAAATGGCTCTCGAAATGGACCCGTCCAACGACAAGTACACTCGTGCCTTGAACAATCTCAAAAAGAAAATCGATGGTTCTCGTCCCTATGACAAGCAAGGCTCGCAAGGCGTTTATGGCAAATCCGACCAGACTTCCAACCGCACCTATACCCAGCGCGATTCCGACGTTGCCGACGGACTTTGCAAGGCTTGTCAAGCGCTTTGGTGTGCGGATTGTTGTTGTGAGTGTATGGGCGGCGACCTCATCCGTTGCTGCTAAAATGCGCTATTGAGCGAATAACTGCGTCAGATGCGATTTTTTCACAAGTCGCGTACGCCTAAGTACGCTCGTTGTTCAAAAATCGCATCTTCCTTGTTCTTCATCTCAATATCGTGTTTTACAATAAAATATGTTTTTGAGCGAATAACATCGTCAACAACGCTTGCCTGTCAACTCATTTACAACAAGTAAATTAGGGTTGCCATTCAAGCATTGTTTCCTTGTTCTTCATCTCAATATTGCATTTTAGATCATTTGTGTGTTTCTTGCCTAACTTGCAAATAACGCACTTTACAAGCGCAATATACCACAATAAACTATCATTTATGCGTGCTGCGCACGCAGCGGAATATTTCATATTCCACATCTTATATGAAACGCAATCGCAGGAAAATTTCACGACAAGAGGCGGTATACCGCGTGGCTCTCGCCGGCATCAGCGCGGCGGTGGCTTTGCTTATGGTTTGGCTTGGCGTTGTTGTGAGAGTCAGCACGGTTGCTTTTTTCATTGCCGCCTCAGTCGCGCTTATGGTTCCGCTCTCTCAAAAGTACTACCTTTCGTCGGTGCTTGCGTTTGTCGTGTCCGCAGGTCTGTCGTTCTTGGTTGCGGGCGACGTGTTCTCGGTTATGGGCTACGTCGTGTATTTCGGACCTATGGCAATCATTTCGGGCGTTATGCTCAATCACAAGGACAAAATCAAGTGGTGGGTTCAGCTCATCGTCAAAATCCTTTACATCAACGGTGCGCTCGCGCTTTTGTACTTCGTATGCCACAACATCGTGATCGATTCGTCCATAATCGACAAGGTGCAGTACTGGATGATTGCTCTGTTCGGCACGGCGATTTTGATTGCACTCGATTATGCGTTGCAGTTCATCTACAAGCGTATCGCGATACTTGTCGGCAAGGCGTTGCGCAAAAACGAACGTCACGGCAAACCCGAATCGCAAACGACAGATTCCGACGACGAGGAAGCACGCCCCGAAGGCGATTCGCCGTTCGACGAGTTTTCGGACGATTATTCGCAAAAAAATAACGTGAATAACGGCGATAACGACGACGAAAACGGCGATTGAGATAACGGAAGCAATGGCGCAAACGACAAATAAAGCAATAAAATTAAACGGACGTTAAAACAAAGAAAAAGCGGATAAAATCCGCTTTTTTGTATGTTTTTGCTGTTTGCCGAATATGTTTATGTTTTTAATCGCTCGAACGGGCGATTTTATGTGCAAGTTATAAGGTTTTATAGGTTGAAAAAGTACGTTATAAGTCGAGAAAATCCACGCCGGCAAGAAGCACGTTTTCGATTTTTCTGTTTTTTAGAGAGTAATATATGATTTTTCCGTCGCGGCGCTGGGTTACTATGTCCGCCGCGCGCAAAAGCCGCAGTTGGTGGGAACAAGTGGTTTGATTTATGCCGAGTATCCTCGACAAATCGCTCACGCACATTTCGCTTATGCAGAGCGCGCAGATGATTTTGTTTCGCGTAGCGTCCGAGCATGCGGAAAAGAATTCCGCAAGCGAATGAAGAGTTGCGTTGCGAGGTATGTAGTCGAGGACGGTTTGTTCGTCGATATAGTCGATTTTCGTTTCCATACATAGATTTTAGCGCATATATGAGGACGAAGTTTTTGTAACTTTGGCGCATTTTGCGACATATTGTGGTAAAAAGTCAAAGAGGTCAAGTATGTTTGAAGACAACTGGTATCTGTTTTTGCTCATTGTGATGATTGCCTTCGTGTCCGACGGCGAATTTTCAAAGAAAGAAACGGCGGTTATGCTTGCGGTGCTTGCCGCACTTGCGTTTACAAACAACGCAGACACCGACGCAACGACAAGCGCAAGCAACTGTTTTTGCAACAAGTCGCTAAATTGATTGAGTTTTGCCATTGATTTTGCCTTCGGATAAAGGTATAATATCCGTGAGGTGAATTATGAAAAAGGAAGGCAAAATCGCGTTGATTGCGGTGCTTTGCGTGGTGTTTTGCGTCGGCGTGGTCGCCGGATCGATGGCGGGCGTAGCGAGTAAGGCGATCGACAATCAAACCCCCGACGAGTTTTTGAGCAAGTGGATGAGTTATATCCGCGACGACGTTCTGTTGACAGACGTCGTTATTGCAGGCTCGCACGATGCCGGCTCGCAGGCTATGGTGTGGGCGTCAAAAACGCAGGATAAAACCATAAAGGAGCAACTTGCTTGCGGCGCAAGGTACTTAGACATACGAGTTCAATATAAAGACAGTAAATACGTGATATTCCACGCATCGCAAACAGGCGAGGATTTCGAGCCTATCGTTGACGACATCAGAGAGTTTTTGCAAAACAACCCGAGCGAAACCCTCATTCTCGACTTTCAGCATTTCAAAGGCGGCAGCGCGGCAATGGAAGGAACCGACCAAATCATATGCCAAAAACTTGCAGGGCTTATGATTTCAAAAAATGCCGAGCAATCAGACCTCGATTTTGTCAAAACGCTCACGCTCGGCGATATGAGAGGCAAAGCCATCGTGTTTTGGGGAAACGAGTTCGGCACAAAGGAAAAGACGGATTATATCAATGGCAAAAACTACCTGTTCCAAAGAAACAATGACTACGACACAAGAAGCGGCAGCGCGCTCCAATCATGCTATGAAAGCTCTATCAACAAAAAGCCGTCAAAAGCGTATCTTGAAAAGGCGATACCTATTTATGTAAAAAGGTACAAACAAAGCGAGGGCGGATTGTTTGTTATGCAAATGCAACTCACCGACCCTCTTTTGATTATAGGCCCGAAGTTTTATGAAGGCACGCACAACAAAAACGCAACGAGGTTTATTTCAACGCTCGAAGGCAAAGATTATTTCGATTGCGTCAACATAATAATGCGCGACTTCATCGGCGCAGGCAAATGCAAGCAAATAATATCGCTCAATATCGCCAAAGGAACCCTCAGAGAAGGCGTGAAAGATGACTTTGCGGCGATGTGTGTATAAAACACGAAACGTGTTGCAAATCAATACAAAACGTATTGAAAATCGGTTAAAACTGCAAATATCGGCGATATCGCACCTGTGAAAACATAACGTAAAACACGAAAAGTGTTGTAGAAAAGCGATTTGCGCATAAATTACCATAAAACACGATTCGTGTAAAATACAAAAACAGAGGCAAAAATGGTTGATTTCAAGGCAAAAATAAAAGACGTTCCCGACAATCCCGGCGTTTATATGATGCTTGACGAGCAAGGCGAGATTATTTATGTCGGCAAGGCTAAAAATCTAAAAAACAGACTTCGCTCGTACTTTTTCAACCTGTCCAACCGTACGGCAAAGGTTATGGCGATGCTAAAGCACGTCGCTGATTTTCGCTATATCATTTGCGCAAGCGAGGTTGACGCGCTTCTTACAGAAAACAACCTCATCAAAAAGCATACGCCGAGATACAACATACTTCTTAAGGACGACAAAGCGTATCCGTTTTTGCGTATCGACATGCGCGAGCCGTATCCGACGATAGAACTCGTTCGGAAACTCAAAAACGACGGCGCAAAGTATTTCGGGCCGTATATGCAATCCGTCAACATACGCGACATATTCGACCTCATTCACACGGCGTTTCCCATTCGCGAGTGCAAGAGGGATATGTCCAAGCCCTCGCGCCCGTGCCTCAATATGCATTTGGGGCGTTGCCTTGCGCCTTGCGCTCGAAAAGTCAGCGAACAAGAGTACAAGGCACAGATGCAAAAGGTCATCGATTTTTTGAGGGGAAACGACAAGGAAGTCGAGCGCGCCCTCACCGAAAAGATGGCGAAGTTTGCAAAGGAAGAAAACTTTGAGGTTGCGCTGAATTATCGCAACAAACTCGCGCTTTTGGACAAACTCGTGTGTAAGCAGGTCAGCGCGCTTCCAAAAGACTTCAATCTCGACATATTCGCATTTGAAACAAACGGCATAATTTCGGCGATAGATATGCTTGTCGTGCGCGCGGGCAAACTCGTGGGCGGCGAAAACGTAATCGTGGATTCTTGCGACGAGGACATCGCAAGTTACCTTTTGCAGTATTATCAGAACAACGCGCCCCTTTGCGACGAAATCGTCACCGACAACGTCGAAGACCAAGAATCGCTCGAAAAGGCGGTCAATTCGCTTTGCTCGCATACGGTCAGGGTGGTGGAGCCAAAGCAAGGCGCGAGAAAACAACTTCTCGAACTTGCGCACTCCAACGCGTACGATGCCATGACAAAGCACGGCACGCAAGAGGAAAGAAAGGTGCTTCGCACGCAAGGCGCGGTGAAGCAACTTGGCGAATTGCTCAACCTCAAAATCTTGCCCAACCGTATGGAATGTTACGACATCTCGCACATATCCGGCACGGACAAAGTGGCGAGTATGGTGGTTTTCGAGGGCGGCGAACCCAAAAAATCGCACTATCGTAAGTTCAAAATCAAGACGGTTGCGGGCAACAACGACTTTGCGTGTATGAAGGAAGTGCTTATACGCAGACTCAATGAAATCGCAACCAGCGAGGACGAAAGTTTCTCGTCAATCCCCGACCTCTTGGTCATAGACGGCGGCAAAGGACAACTTGCCTACGCAATGGAAGCGCAAAGGGAAACGGGCAGAGAGGACATCGAAATTTTGTCGCTTGCAAAGCGTGAAGAAGAAGTGTTTTTGGGCAGCGCGCCCACAACGTCTATCGTACTTCCCAAAGACAGCGTCGCGCTTCAACTTTTGCAGCGAATCCGTGACGAAGCACACCGCTTTGCAATCACTTTTCACCGCAATTTGCGGAGTAAACATTTGAGCGAAAGCGCATTGCTGTCCATTCAAGGCGTGGGCAAAACGTTGTGCGCAAGGCTTATAAAAGAGTTTGGCTCGGTTGAAGAAATACGCCTCAAAACGCCAGAGGAAATCGCAAAAGCGGACGGTGTTTCACATCCTCTTGCACAAAGGATAATCGAGTCGCTCAACAAAGACGAAGACAGTGGCGAAGATAATTCAAAAGTTGATTCCGCTGTTAAATCGGGAGACGATTTATGAGATAAAAGCAGGTCGATTGGTGAAATAATTGCACGAAAAAACGTCAAAAAACCACTAAAAACCGCATATTTTTCGCAATAAATTTTTGGTAAAAGGCGATGATAATCGTCTTTTTTCGTGCCGTTTTCATATAGTGAATCGTGGACATAAAAGAGTATATAAAAAGCCAAATCGAAGTATACGGCGCGTGGAAAAGCGCAAAGGAAATTTCGACGTTCAAAGGGGGCGGACAGGCATTTGTTTTCTATCCGCAAAGCATAGAAAAAGCGGTTGAAACGATAGGCGTTTTGAGGGAAGAAAACATTGATTTTTCAATGCTCGGAAGCGGCTCGAACACGCTCGTTTGCGACGGAAATTGCAGACAGGTTTTGGTGTGTTTGAAAGGACTTTGCGGCGTAAAAATCGATGGCGAAAAGGTCGTTTGCGATGGCGGCGCAAGCGTTGCCAAAATATTGTTCGAGGGGCGAAAAAGAGGGCTCGGCGGTCTTGAATTTTTGAGCGGAGTGCCTTGCACTCTGGGCGGCGCACTGAAAATGAACGCAGGCGCATTTTCGTCGCAAATAGGCGATTATGTGACAAAAATCGATATATTAAACCTCGATTGCGCAAATTGCGACAAAAATCGCATACAAAATCGTTTGCAAATAATAAGCGTAAATTCAAAAGACTTTGCGTATAGAAAAGGTGTGGACGGAATTGTGCTTAAAGCCGAGTTGAAACTTGCAAGAAAGAGTGCCGAGCAGTCCGTAAACGAGGCAAGAGAGTATTTGAGAAAAAGGCAAGAAAAACAGCCGAGTTTGCCATCTCTCGGAAGCGTGTTTAAAAACGGAAAAATTCCGAGCGGAAAACTCATCGACGATTGCGGCTTGAAAGGCGTGAAAATCGGCGGCGCACAGGTGTCGCAAAAGCACGCGAATTTCATCGTCAACGTGGGCGGCGCAAGCGCGAAAGATTATCTTGCCCTCGCCTCGCTTTGCAAAAAAGAAGTCTTTGAAAAGTTTGGAATACATCTTAAAGAAGAGTTTGTCACAATCGAGTGAATTGCGACAGATGAATCGTTTTTAGCGAATTTGCGATTCGTTTTTGATAATCGCTTTAACGAAAGGCAATTCTTTATTAAAAATCGAATTGCAAAAGCAATAAACGAAGCGGCGATAGTTTTGTAAAAGCGGAATAACGGAAGCGGATATATTAAGACAAAATTGTGACGGACTTGTGTAAATTTGTGGTGAAATTATATTGATTAATGAAGTTATCTAATGTATAATGCTATTAAGTTTGCGCATATGCGCTATGTGTATGCGCACGAGGAAACTATGAAAATTTACGGCGACTATCACACCCACACTTATGCAAGCGACGGACGGGCGACGCTCAAACAACAAGCGACGGCTGCCTCTTTGCTCGGCATACGCGAAATCGCCGTGACAGACCATGGTTTTGCAAGCACAATTTTTCATATGACGAGGCGCAAGTTCAAAAAGCAAAAGGAAGAAGTGCAATCGCTCGATTTGCCCGTGAGAGTGCTTTGCGGAATAGAGGCGAATCTCGTCAATCCGCAAGGGGACGTAGACGTGCCGAGCGACATCATAAGAGAGTGCGACGTGCTTGTGGTGGGATTTCATCGCTACATCGGTTTTAAGGGCGAAAAGCGCGGCGGATATGCAAGGGCGTGGCTCTTTCAAAACGGATTTTGCGGACTTGAAAAGAGGGAAGAACTTGTCGAAGCCAACACGGCGGCGTATATCGAGGCAATGCGCAAATTTCCGATAGACTGCATTGCGCACCTCAATCATCGCGCGCTCGTGGACATCAAAAAAGTGTGTGAGGAAGCCAAGAAACAAGGCGTTTATATCGAACTCAACGAAAAGCATCTAAACGCGCTCGAAGGGGATGTTGCCGCGCTTAAAGAAAGCGGCGTAAACTTCATAGTCGGCACGGACGCTCACGATACGAAAAGACTCGGAAAAATGAACAAAATCGAGGCGTTTGTCGAAAAATACGATTTGCCGAGAGAAAGGGTGTTCGGCATAGACGGAAGGAAACCGACTTTTAAGGATAAAACGAGGTTTTGCGAATAAAGCGTGCATGCACATCGCAAAAAGAATGCGTACTGAAAAACTGCTTGAAAGTGCGCGTAAAGTCGCAAAAATCGATTGTGAAAACGATTGAACGCAAAAGCGGTTTTCAAAGCGAAAATCGCAAGGGAAAATCGATAGATAACGGCAAAAAGGAATAGGTATGCAAAAAAGTTTCAAGGACAGCGCAAGAGAAGAATTGCTTGGCGTATTGCCTAAAAAACGCGAAGAAATCGTGGCGTTTTTAAGTGCGCTCGCAAAGTCGTGCGGAAGCATAGAGATTGCAAAAAAGAGATACAATCTGTGCTTTTGGCTTTCCGACTACAACGAGGGTTTGAAGGTGGTGGAACTGCTCAAAACTTTGTATCCTGCCGATTTCGAATTGTCGCTCGACAAGACAAAAACGGGTGCGGAAGCGTGTTCGGTGCAAGTGCCGAGCGGATTTTCAAAGCAGGCCATCGAGGACTTCGGACTTATGAAAATCAATGTCGACGAGTATCTTGCATTCGTCGAGGGCATACCGCAAGACGTGGTGACGACGACTGCGACTAAAGTTGCGTATTTCAAAGGGCTTTTTCTCGGCTGCGGAAGCGTGTACGTTCCCTCAACGTCCGACCAAAGCGAAAAGAGAGACGGCTATCATTTCGAACTTCAACTCGACGACGACCTCTTTGCCGACGACGTTATGGAACTTTTGAGCGACCTTCGCATAAACACGCGTATGAGCGACAGAGGGGAGCATAAACTCGTGTACGTCAAGGACAAGGACGAAATCGTCAAAGTGCTTGCCACTCTCGACCTTGCCGACTGCGTGTTGAAACTTAAAGCCATAATCGACGAAAGGGAAACGGCAAACAGCCTCAACCGCGTTATAATTTGCGAAACGGCAAATCTCGACAAGACGTTTACGGCTGCGAGCAAACACTTGCTTGCGATAGGCGAGTTGAGAAATAAGGATATGTTCGATTCGCTTCCGACGCAACTCAAAGAAACGGCGGACGCAAGAGCAGATCACCCCGAAGCGTCTTTGAGCGAACTGGCAGAGATTTTGGGCGTGAGCAAGAGTTGCTTGAACCACAGGCTGAGGAAAATAGTCGAGATGGCGGGGTTGAATTAATAATGAATAATTATTAATTAATAATTGTGGGTGGGGTTTCACCCCACACCCGAAACGAATACTTTTCCGAAGCCTACTTATTAACGGAATGTGTGACTTCGAAGACGGAACACGAGCCGCAAGGCGGCGACCCATTGCTCAAACGGCGTTGCGGCAATGTCAATCGCCCACATCGTCATTCAGAGCGTAAGCGTGGGAATCCCCTAAATAGAAACGGAAACTTTTGGGCGATTGTCAAAAACCGCACTTGTTCTCGCAATCACTAACCGCGCAAGCCCTCTTTGCTCTCCCGAATAAGACGGACAAGAAGTCCAGCCACAATTCCGCGCGAGTGCTTGCTTGGTGAGGGCGTGCTATGCACGCAAGCGGACAAATGCTCACTCATTCGAAGCGTTCTTATAAACGGAATATGTCAATTCGCAGACGGAACACGAGCCGCAGGGCGGCTCGCATATGAGCGCCGAGCTGGACGATTTGTACGAGAATGCGTGGCATTCCGTTGCGAAGCCGCCACGCAGGCGAAGTGGCATAAGTAGAGAAATGCCCCTATCTATGTGAGTGCCGTAAGGAACGCAGTGACGGAATAGCGATTGTTACGAAGTCAATCGCGTCCTGCCCCCTCTTGCGAACGATGTGAAGTTTGATAGAGAAATGACGTTCGTTTGAGCAATAGGGGAAAGCCCGAAGGGAAGGGGTGACGTGTTATTTAGAGTACACGCCGCAAAACTTTTGTAGAGAAAGAACATGCCCCATGAGGAAGGGGGGAAGTCTAATTTTAGTTAATACAACGAGAATATAAAACTAACGAGAAAAGGTAAATATGACGGATTTTGTACATCTACATTTGCATACGGAATATAGTTTGTTGGACGGCGCGGTGCGCCTTTTGCAGGTTGCGCCCGATCCGAACGACCCCAAAAAAACTATAAAAACACACCCTCTTTGCGACGCTCTCAAGGCAAGGGGGATGGACGCTGTGGCAATCACCGATCACGGCAATATGTACGGTGTGCATACGTTTGTATCCGTGCTTCGTCAAGACGGAATCAAGCCTATAATCGGTCAGGAATTTTACGTTGCCGACGATATGTATGCAAAGACGGCGGACGTGCTTAAACAGCGTTATCACCTCATTTTGCTCGCCAAGAATATGACGGGTTACAAAAACCTTATGAAACTTTCCTCGCTCGCGTTCGTGGACGGATTCTATATGAAACCGCGTATCGATTTGAAGCATATAAGAGAGCATAGCGAGGGCCTTATTTGCCTTTCGGCGTGTCTTGCGGGCAAAGTGCCGCACCTTCTTTTGCAAGGTAAATACGAAGAAGCAAAGGCGGCGGCAATCGAAATGCGCGATATTTTCGAGCCGGGGGATTTTTATATCGAACTTCAAGACCATCGGTTGCAAGAGGACAAAATCGTACTCAATCCGCTTTGCCAAATCGCAAGAGAGATAGGCGTAAAAGTGGTTGCCACAAACGACGTGCATTACATCGAAAAGGAAGAAGCGGACATACAGGACACGATGATGTGCATAACGCTCGGTTGCAAAAAGAGCGAGATTAACGGAGCAAGATTCGAGACGGACGAGTTCTATCTCAAATCGGGCGACGAGATGGCACAACTGTTCGATTGGTGTCCCGAAGCCATTGCGACGACGAGAGAAATCGCAGACAAGGTGGACGGCGACTATTTTATAACCAAACATGCCTCTATCATTCCTAAATACACCAACGAGGAAATGGGCGACCGCGACGAGGCGCAATATCTTCGCGACCTTGCCTACGAGGGCGTAAAGAAAAAATACGGCTACATAAACGACGAAATAACAAAGCGTTTGGAATACGAACTGGGCGTTATCCACAAGTGCGGATTCGACGGCTACTTCCTTATCGTGTGGGACTACGTTCACGCGGCGCAACAAATGGGAATCCCCGTAGGACCCGGGCGCGGAAGCGGTTGCGGCTCTATCGTTGCGTACGGCATCGGCATAACCGACATCGACCCTCTCAAATATCAACTTCTTTTTGAAAGATTTTTGAGCGAAGAGCGTGTTTCGATGCCCGACTTCGACGTGGACTTCTGCTTCGTCAGACGACAGGAAATCATAGATTATTGCATCAAAAAGTACGGTAAAGACAACGTTTCGCAGATTATCGCGTATTCGACCATGACGGCAAAGGCTGTCGTAAAGGACGTTGCGCGCGTTTTGGACGTGCCGTACAACGAGGCGGCGAACTGGGTTAAGGAAATCCCCGCAATGGGCAAACCGCTTCTGCCGCAAGTGCTTACCGAAGGCAGCGATTTTTACAGCGAGGACTTCAAAAAGATATACGACAACAACCCGACTGCAAAGAACGTCATCGACATCGCGATGAAACTCGAAGGTATGCCTCGACAGACATCGATGCACGCCGCCGGCGTGGTTATATGCGCAGACCCAATCGTCGAGCATTGCGCGCTTTCGAGAAACGGTCCGATCGTCACAACTCAATTCGACAAGGTTATCGTCGAGGAACTCGGACTTCTCAAAATGGACTTTTTGGGACTTAAAACGCTCACAGACATCGACGAGGCGTTGAAACTCATCAAGGCTGACAAGGGAATAGACCTCGACTTCCACAAACTCGGATACGAGGATCACAAGGTGTACGAACTGATTTCTTCGGGCGATTGCGAGGCGGTGTTCCAACTTGAAAGCGGCGGCATGAAAAAGTTTATGGCGCAACTTCAACCGGACAACCTCGAAGACGTCGTGGCAGGCATTTCGATGTACCGTCCCGGTCCTATGCAGTTTATCGACTTGTTCTTGGAGGGCAAACGCCACCCCGACCAAGTGCAGTACGCGCATCCGCTTCTCAAAGAGATTTTGGAAAATACCTACGGGTGCATAGTGTATCAAGAGCAGGTTATGCAAATCGCACAGAAGATTGCGGGATTCAGTTTCGGCGGCGCGGACATCATGAGGCGCGCTATCGCAAAGAAGAAACTCGCAGTTTTGGAACAGCAACGCGACATATTCCTGCACGGCGGAAAACTCGAAGGCGACAAGACGGGCAAGTACGTTCCCGGGGCGGTTGCAAACGGCGTGAGCGAGGAAATCGCAAATCACCTTTTCGACCAGATATTGAAGTTTGCAAGTTACGCTTTCAACAAGTCGCATGCGGCGGCGTATACCTTCCTTACATATCAAACCGCATACCTCAAATGCTATTATCCCACTCACTTTATCGTTGCTGTTGTGAACAACCGTATCACCAACGCCGACGAAGTGAAGCACTATATGAACTATCTTAGAAGAACGGGCGTAAAAACCCTTTCGCCGGATATCAACCGCTCGCAAAAGAACTTTTCGATCGAGGGCGAAAACGTGCGTTACGGGCTTATGGGCATAAAGAACGTGGGCGAGCAGGCTATGGAATACGTTTTGAGCGAGAGAGCGCAAAACGGTCCGTTCAAAGACATTCGCGACTTCCTCGACCGCTGCGCCGGACAGGTGAACAAGCGTATGATCGAAAGCCTTATCAAGGGCGGCGCGCTCGACTGTTTCGCAAAGACCAGAGCAACGCTTATGGCTTCTTACGAGCGCATTATGGACACCGTAATCGCCGACAAGAAAAACAAACTTTCGGGGCAGATGTCCTTGTTTGACGAACTCATCGAGGACGAGGAAATCAAGTATACCGAAACCGAAGAATATCCTAAATCCGACATCCTCAAATACGAAAAAGAGGTGCTGGGAATGTACCTTTCGGGACACCCTCTCGACGACTATCGCGACGACAAGCACGAGTTCGACTTCGACACGAGTATGCTGTTTGTCGAAGAAGCCGACGAGGACGGCAACGTCAATATGGCGGTTGACAAAAACCTCGAAAACAAGCAGGTAAAATTCGGCTGTATTGTGTCGTCTGCGGAAAAGAAAGTCACGTCCAAACAGCAAAAATTCGCCGTCGGAAGAGTTGAGGACAGGTCGGGGTCGATTGCGTTTTCGATGTATCCGCGCGCATACGAAAAGTACGGCGAGTTGCTTCTTGCCGACGCACCGCTTAAAGTGGTGGGCAAAATCGATTTGCGCGACGAGAGCGAACCAAAAATATCCATCGAGAAACTCGAACTTTGGAAAAACTCGGACGCGGAAATCAAGCACTCGGAGCCTGCGGCAAAAAAGAGCAACGGCATACTGTACGTTTTGGTGTTTAATAACGTTGAAAAGGATATGGTTGCGGACGTTTTGGCAATGCATCCCGGCAACACGCCTTGCCAAGCGCAAATCAAGCAAAACGAAAAGTCCAAACTTATGGAATTTTCGCAAAGAGTGGAAATATGTCCCGATTTGCTCTCCCGCCTCGAAGACGTGCTTGGGGTTAATAGAGTCAAATACGTTGAACGAAAAATAATTAATAATTATTAATTAATAATTAATAATTGAGGGTGGGCGTTGCCCACACCCGAAATAAAACAAATAAAAATTTTATTGCAAAGAGGTAATCTTATGGCAAAAGTAAATTCTAAACCAAAGAAATTCGCAGTACTTACGAGCGGCGGCGACGCTAGCGGTATGAACGCTTGCGTTCGCGCTTGCGTAAGATACGGACTGAATCACGGATTCGAGGTCTACGGCGTAAAACACGGCTACAAAGGTCTTGTCAACGACGAAATCTTCAAAATGGAATATTCCAGCGTGTCCAACTGCGTTCACGCAGGCGGCACTATTTTGCGCTCGTCCAGATGCCCCGAATTTATCGACCCCGACGTTATGCAAAAGGCGGTGAACAACCTTCTCGACAAAGGCATCGAAAACCTCATCGTCATCGGCGGCGACGGTTCGTTCAGAGGGGTTGAGGCTATGCACGAGCAAACAAGGCTCAACGTCGTCGGCATCCCCGGCACGATTGACAACGATATGGGCTACACCGATTCCACGATAGGATTCGACACGGCGTGCAATACGGTTGTGGACGCAATCTTGAAACTTCGCGACACCATCACTTCTCACGACAGAATTATGATTTTGGAAGTTATGGGCAGAGAGTGCGGAAACATCGCTCTCAACAGCGCGGTTGCGGGCGGCGCGGAATACGTCATCGTTCCCGAAGTCCCCACCGATGTCGACGAGGTTGCAAAAACCATAAAGGATGGATTCGACAGAGGCAAATCTTCCTCTATCATCGTGCTTGCGGAAGGCAAAACCGAACTCACCGACGAACTCACTCAAAAGATAAGCGAGGCAACGGGCAGACGAGTCAACCATATGGCTCTCAAGTGGATGCAAAGAGGCGGAAATCCGACGGTCGAGGACAGAGTGCTCGCGGCAAAAATGGCGTGCAGAGCGGTGGAACTCATCGAGTGCGGTCAAAGCGGCAGAGCAATCGGCATAAAAGGCGGCGAAATCTTCGATACCACCGTTCTCGAAGCACTCGCGTGCAAGAAAGGATTTGACGAAAAACTCTACGAAATCGCGCAAATCATTTCGAGATAACCTTATAGAAAAAGCGATATTAAACGTCGCATACACAAGAAAATAAACAAAAATCATATACCATTCACCGCTTCATTGCGGAATAAGGAGAAAAAATGAAAAATTTGAAAGGTGCTTGTATGTTCGGTCAAAGCGGCGGTCCGACTTCCGTCATCAACAGCAGCGCGGCAGGCGTTTTCACCGAGGCTTTGAAACAAGGCAACATTACGGCGGTTTACGGTCTGGAACACGGCATTGCCGGTCTGCTCAACGAAAAGTTTTTCGATATGTCCAAGGAAGATTCCAAGGAACTCGAACTGCTCAAATACACGCCGTCGTCCGCTCTGGGCTCGGTGCGCTACAAACTCAAAGACGCTTCCGTCGACGACACCGATTACAAGCGCATCCTCGAAGTGTTCAAAAAGTACAACGTGCGCTACTTCTTCTACAACGGCGGCAACGACAGTATGGACACTTGCAACAAAATCAGCAAGTACTTGCAATCCGTCGGCTACGAGTGCAACGTCATCGGCGTGCCCAAAACCATCGATAACGACCTCTACGGCACCGACCATTGCCCCGGCTACGCAAGCGCGGCAAAGTATATCGCAACAACGATTATGGAAGTCAACCTCGACGCAAAAGTGTACGACACGCCGATGGTTTGCATAATCGAGGCTATGGGCAGACACGCAGGCTGGCTCACCGCAAGCGCGGCTCTTGCAGGCGTAAACGGGCTCGGAGCGGACCTCATCTATTTGCCCGAAACCGACTTTGACGTTGACAAATTTGTCGAGGACGTAAAAGCGGTTTGCAAAAAGAACGGCAACAAGTGTATTGCGGTCGTATCGGAGGGCATTCACGACAGAAACGGCACGCTCATTTGCGAAAGCGTAGGCGCGGCGGCGGCAAGAGACAGTTTCGGCCACGCGCAACTTGGCGGCGTTGCTTCCATTCTCGCGAACGTCATCAAGGAAAAGACGGGCTATAAGACCAGAGGAATCGAACTCAGCCTTATGCAACGTTGCGGCGCGCACCTTGCTTCCGAAAACGATGTCGAAGAGGCGTTCAACGCGGGCGCATTCGCTGTCAAGAGTGCGTGCGAGGGCGAAACCGACAAAATGGTCATCTTCAAGAGAGATACCGACAAAGACGGCAACTACGTCTGCACAAACGTGCTTATGCCGCTCGAACTTGCCGCAAACACCGAAAAGAAAGTGCCGTCGGAGTGGATAATCAACAACGGAACGTATGTGAGCGACGAGTTTGTCAAATACGCGCTTCCGCTCATTCAAGGCGACGCGAAAGCACCGCTCGAAAACGGACTTCCGAGATTTGCAAGACTCAAAAAGGTTTATGCGGGCAAATAAATTCAAGCAAAAATCGTCGCTGAGGTGATGGCAATCGCATAAATGCGTATTGCCAAAAACCTCGCTCGATTTATTGCTTTGCTAACCGCGCAGAGAATTTGTGCTATCCATTCAAGCAGGGGTAAAAAATCCTGTCGCAGTTTCGCCAAATTATCTGCTTGGTGAATGCGCACTCCGTGCGCAAGCGTGGGAATCCCCTAAATAGAAACGTAAACATTTGGGGCGATTGTCAAAAACCGCACTTGTTCTCGCAATCACTAATCGCGCAGAGAATTTGTGCTATCAGTTCGGGCACGGATAAAACTTCAAGCCGCAATTTCGCCAAATTATCTGCTTGGTGAAGCGCACTGTGTGCGCAGGCGGAAGGTTTGGATTTTCCATATGTCATTCAGAGCGAAGCGTGGGAATCCAGCGAAGCGAAATGCGGCTTCGCCTTGATTGCCGCGTTGCGACTTGTGTCGCGCCTCGCAATGACGAAATGGTGGGACACCCACACCCGAAACGGACACTTATTCGAAGCCTACTTATAAACGGAATGTGCGACTTCGCAGACGGAACACGAGCCGCAAGGCGGCGAGAAAAGGGAGCGCCGAGCTTTCGTCACGCACAAGCCCATTTGCTTCAACCGCAACAAGTTGCAGTTGTTCGCCTTTGTGCTTTGCGTTCCTCGTCCCACACGCCAAAAACTGCGCTTTCATCATATAACTCGAACACAAGTTCGCTTGTTTTTGACGTGCGGGAACCCTTGTGCGTGTAGTACAAGCGACTGCGCCGTTTGGGTGCGAAGCTGGCGCACAAAGCGCAGTGGCAC
>CAVBBF010000019.1:0-28440 GCA_963593735.1 Phascolarctobacterium succinatutens | reverse complement strand
AATTAACACATTCCGTGTATGAGTAGCCTTCGAATATGTTTTCGGATTAAGGCTTCGCCTTCCTTAATTATTAATTATTCATTATTAATTATTAATTAATAAAATCGCTATTGCGTTATTCACTTTCTTTTGTTATAATATTTACAATATTCATAATATGGAGGACAAATTATGTCTTACGGTATTGACGAAGTCGATCTTATCTTCGATGAACTGAATGAAAAAATCGACAAAACAATGCAGAACTATATCACCGAATTGCGTTCAATTCGCGCAGGCAGAGCAAATCCGCATATCCTCGACAAAGTTGTCGTCGATTATTACGGAACGCCTACGCCTATCAACAATATGGCAAACGTTTCTGTCCCCGAAGCACGTCTTTTGGTTATTTCGCCTTGGGATAAATCGCAACTTAAAGCAATCGAAAGAGCGATTCTTGCCGCAAACGTCGGTATCAATCCCAACAACGACGGCCACGTTATCCGCCTCGTTTTCCCCGAACTCACCGAAGAGCGCAGACGTTCCACCGTTAAAGAAGCGAAAACTCTTGTCGAAGAATCCAAAATCGTCATGAGAAACGCTCGCCGCGACGCTATCGACGACCTCAAAAAGATTCAAAAAGCGTCCACGATCACCGAGGACGATTTGAAAAACTACACCGAAGACGTGGATAAGACTCTTTCCAAAAACACAGACGAGGTTGATAGACTCTTCAAGGAAAAAGAACAGGAGATCCTTTCCATCTGATGGGTGCAAAGCATATCGGATTTATTATGGACGGAAACGGCAGGTGGGCGGTTGCTCACGGTATGTCGCGCCAAGAGGGCTACGTTCACGGGCTTGTGGCTCTATATAAAGTTGCAAAAAGGTGCAGCGAGCGCGGCGTGGAAGCGGTTTCCGTCTACGCTTTGTCAACGGAAAACTTAAACCGTCCGCAATCCGAACTCGATTCCATATTCAAAGTGGTCGAGAAATTCAATCTGACCTACGACGGCGAATACAAGATTTCGTATATGGGCGACTTCAACAGCCTCGACGACAAACTTGCGTATTCGATCGAGCAAGTCGAACAAAAAACTCGCGACAACAAAGGAATGTGGCTCAATATCGCGTTCAATTACGGCGCGAAAGCGGACATTTTGCATGCGGCAAAGGTTGCGTACGATCACGGCGAGTTTTTGGAAGATACGTTTGAAAAACATCTTTCGTCGTCGCATCTTCCGCCTCTCGACCTTATCGTGCGAAGCGGCGGCGAAACGAGACTGTCCAACTTTATGCTCTACGAAGCGGCGTATTCTGAACTTATGTTCCTCGACAAACTTTGGCCGGATATGGACGAGGGCGACGTTGACAAAATTCTCGACGACTTCGATAAGCGTGTGAGAAAATTCGGGAAATAACGGATTTTGTTCGAATTTCGGCAAAATCCGATTTTCGTTTGTAATTAGATATTTTTGTAGGCGGTTTGCCGTCTGCAAAGCGCGCGTTCTGCACAATTTGCAAGCGAACGCGCCGTGAGGTGTTTATGCTGAAAAGAACGATAACTGCGCTTGTACTATTGTTTTTCGTTGCGGGATTTTTGGTTTGCGGCTATTTCAAAAGCCCGATTTTTGTTGATATGCTGATTTTGCTTTTCTTGGCAGGGTCGGTTTTTGAAATGTACAAATGTTTCAAGGACGCAGGCTACAAGATGTTTGCCGCCCCCGTCGTTTTGATGTTGATTGCGGCGTATCCGGTGTACTACACGATGCAACGCTTTGTCGGCGCAGGCGCAACGAACACGAGCGCAGGCATTCAAGGTCTTTTGATTGTGTTTCTTGCAAGTTCCATGCTCGCACTTACGATTTTCACGTTCAAACCTGCAAAACACACTCAAAAAGAGGTTGACGAAGCAAGAGAGCAGGGCATTGAACTCAAACTCGATTCGCCAAAAGCGTGCGAACTCAAAGATTTGCTCGCAAACATTTTCATTCTCGTATATCCGACGCTGTTCCTTATGAGCGCTTGGATCGTAAGTTACAAATATAGCGCGTTGTTTGCCGTTCCGTTTGCGATTTTGGTGCCGATTATCGGAAGCGATACGTTTGCGTACTGGTTCGGCTCTATGATAGGCGGCAAGAAACTTTGCCCCAAAATCAGCCCTAAAAAGACGATTGCCGGCGGCGTGGGCGGTCTTGTTGGCGGTATGGCGGTTTCAATGCTTTTTTGGCTCCTTTTCGAGATGTTTGCCGACAGATATCCGACTTTCATCGAAGGATGCGGATATACGGCGTTTTTTGCGCACGACATAAGCGGTTGGCAATGGAAAAGCGCACTCGTGTACCTTGCGATAGGTCTAATTTGCGGCGCGATAAGCGAACTGGGCGACCTTGCCGCTTCGCGTATCAAACGTGCGCTCGGCATAAAGGATTACGGCAAGATTTTCCCGGGACACGGCGGATTTTTGGACAGAATCGACAGCGTTATGTATTGTCTCGTCGTACTGCTCGTGGCATTCTCGTGCATTTACGGTTATTGATTCTTTCATACGGATTTAATAATCGACAGTTATACTGATATTGCAATCACACCCGATTGCATTCACAAAGGCAATAAAAATCCGCAAAAGACTTCAAATCTCTGCCTATGCGGCGCGCGGATTTTAAGGATAAAATGAAAACAATCACAATACTCGGCAGTACAGGCTCTGTTGGCAGACAGGTGCTTGACTCGATTTGCGCACACCTCGACGCTTTTAAGGTTGTCGGGCTTTCGGCTTATACCAACGAATCGCTTTTGCGTGAACAAATCGAAAAATTCAATCCCACTCATTACTATTTCCCAAACGGCGCGGTTGAAGTGCAAAGTTCGCTTTTCGACTTTTTGGAAGACGATAAAACATCCAAATGCCTTTCTTCGCTCGAAGAACTTGCGAGCATTCCGTCGGATATAGTCGTTTTGGCGGTTACGGGAATAGCAGGTCTTTGGGCTGCCGTCGCTACGCTTAAAAGAGGCGGAACTCTTGCGATTGCCAACAAAGAAACAATCGTATGCGCAGGTCGTCACCTCAAATTGCTCGAAAAGAAGTACGGCGGAAAGATTTTACCGCTCGACACCGAACATTCCGCAATCTTCTCCTGCCTTAGGGGCGAAGATAAAAAGTGCGTCAGAAGCCTCGTTCTGACGGCAAGCGGCGGCGCGCTTAGAGACGTTCCCACAAGTCAACTTTCAAAAGTAAAGGCAGAGGACGCACTTAAGCACCCCGTATGGAATATGGGCAAAAAGGTTACAATCGATTCGGCTACGCTGTTCAACAAGGGACTGGAAGTCATCGAGGCGATGCGCCTTTTCGAAGTGGAAGCAAAGGACGTGAAAGTGGTTATGCACAGAGAAAGCATCGTTCATTCGCTCGTCGAGTTTACAGACGGCGGTATGAAAGGTTTGTTTTCCGTGCCCGATATGAGGCTTGCCATCGAAACCGCGCTTTTTTATCCCGAGCACGGCAAAGACAGCGTTGCGCCGCTCGACCTTGCAAAACTCGGCTCGCTTTCTTTTTCCGCGCCCGATTACGACAGGTTCCCGTGCCTTAAAATCGCAATAGACGCGGCAAATGCGGGCGAGGGTGCGTGCATTGCGGTTTCTGCCGCAGACGAAGTGCTTGTGGAGGAATTTTTGAAAGGTAAAATCAAATATCCCGAAATCGCAAGTGCGCTTTCAAAGGTGTTTGCGAAATTCAAAAAGGTCGGAAACGTCGAACTCGAAGATGTTCTTGGCATAGACGAGCAAGCAAGAAAATACACTTATTCTGTGATAGGAGTGAAATAGTGTTCTTAATTTGCGCAACCGCAAGCGAAGTTTTCACATATATCGGCTACGTCATCGTAGCCGTTCTTGCGCTTATGGCAATGATTGTCATACACGAACTCGGACATTACACCGCAGGCAAATTGCTCGGTTTCAAAATCGACGAGTTCGCGATAGGTTTCGGACCTCCAATCATCAAAAAACGCAATAAAAAGACGGGCGAATTGTTTACGCTTCGTCCCTTTCCCATAGGCGGATTTTGCGCTTTTCACGGCGAGGATGCCGAAGGCGCAATGGTTGACGAAAACGGAAATCAGGTCAAGGACGAAAACGGAAATATCGTAAAAGACCCCGACGCGTTCAACAATCAAAAGGCTTGGAAACGCCTTATCGTGCTGTTTTCGGGCGCATTTATGAACTTTTTGAGCGCAATCGTCATCATCACGATATATTTTACCGCATACGGGCAGTTGCTCCCGAACGTCGTTGGTGTGCGCAATACCGCAACGTATCAGAACGTTTTTCAAGAGGGCGACGTCATTCTCAACATCAACGGAAAGCAAGTCAACATCATGCTTCAAGAGGACTTGGACAACGCTTTCAAGGATTTGTCCGACGATTCTTATTTTTGGGTTTTGAGAGGCGGAAAACGCGTGAAAATCAACGCGCAAAAGGTTTATTACAATCCGTTTGACGAGGACGACTTCATATATTCTGTCAACGGAAATAAACTCGAAACTCCGATTTTGGCAAGCGCGCTCGGCGAGTACGCAGAGCAAAGCGAAATCGACCAAACAAAAGCAATCGCGCTTGTCGTAGTCAAATACGGAGAGGACGGAAAAATCGTCGAACAAAGTTCGATGAGCGTGCAAAAAGGCGTTGTCGAGGGCGATCCCGACGGATTTTACAGTTACGGATTCGGCATAACTCGCAGTCTTGCGCGCGCAAAACTTTCGTTTTTCCTCGCTTTCGGCAGAGCGTGGGGCTTCAGTTTCTTCATTGTATTCAAGATTCTTGCATCGCTTGGCGCATTGATAACCGGAAAAACCGGAATCGAGAGTGCAGGCGGCACGATTACGACAATCAAAATGATGGCGCAGGTGTCATCCCTCGGATTCGACAGTTTTCTGTACGTCGTTGCGATAATCTCGGCAAACCTTGCGGTTATGAACTTGTTGCCGTTTCCTGCGCTCGACGGAAGCAGAATGCTGTTTACGCTGATTGAAATGATATTCAGAAAACCCGTGCCGAGAAAAATCGAGGGCATAATCCACACGGTGGGACTTGTGCTGTTGATCGTGCTTGCGGTGTTCCTCGATATATTCCATTTGGTGAAAGGATAAAAGGGATAAATTATGACAGAACGAAAGAAAACAAGACAAGTTTGCGTAGGAAACGTGAAAATCGGCGGCGACGCGCCTATAACCGTTCAATCTATGCTTAATACCAAAACAACGGATATAGAAGGCTCGCTTGCCCAGATAAACGCTCTTAAAGCGGTCGGTTGCGACCTCATTCGCCTTGCGGTGCCTGACGAGGATTCGGCAAGAGCATTCGGCATAATCGCAAAAGAGTGCGGGTTGCCGCTTATTGCAGACATACATTACAACTACAAACTTGCGCATATGGCACTCGACGCAGGCGCAAAGAAAATCCGCATGAATCCCGGCAATATGCGCGATTTTTCGCAAATAAAACCGCTTGCCGAAAGAATGATTGATATGGGTATACCCGTGCGCGTTGGCGTGAACGGCGGCTCGCTCGACCCAAAATACAAGGGAATGGACGAGGCGCGCGCGCTTTGCGAGAGTGCGCTCGAATGCGCAAACGTATTTGAAAGCGTGGGTATGAAGGATATCGTGATTGCAATCAAACACTCGGACACGCTTCTCAATATCAAGGCAAACAGAATGTTGTCGGGGATGTGTGACTATCCGCTTCACATCGGCGTGACGGAAGCGGGAACGCTTCGCACGGGGCTTGTCAAATCTGCGATCGGCATAGGAACGCTGCTTAGTGAGGGAATTGGCGACACAATTCGAGTTTCGCTTTCAACAAACGTTTGCGAGGAAGTCCTTGCAGGCAAAAAGATACTTCAAACCCTCGGACTTCGCAAAAACGCAGTGGAAGTCGTGGCTTGCCCGACTTGCGCAAGGACGGAAATAGACGTCGAAGGGCTTGCAAACAAAGTGGAAACTATGACGGCAGGAATCAACAAGCCGCTCAAAATATCCGTTCTCGGATGTCCGCTCAACGGAATAGGAGAGGGTGAACACAGCGATCTCGGCATTGCCGGCGGAAAAGAGAAGAGCGTGATATTGCTCCATGGCAAGATCTACAAAACCGTTCCGAGCGAACGTCTTATGCAGGAATTTGAAGAAATTTTGCAGGATGTTCTATCAATTTGACCAAAATATAGAATACTTTTCGACAAAAACCGCGAGGAATCTATGGCTACAAAGTTTTTTGAAGAATTTACGATAAGAAGCAAAGGCGAGTTTCCGATGCTCAAACTTAACAGTGCGACCTACTACAAGGACAAAAGAGAGTTGGTTGTCAAGTTTATTATTTCCGCATTCGAGGTGCGCTCTTTCGACGAGGAAAGCAAAAAGAGGGTGCAATCCATCATCGAACAAATGTTTTCAGGGGTTGATGTGAGCGTGCAGTACATAAGAACTTATGCGGATAACAACGTCGTAAAAAATAAGGTTTCGGAGTTTTTCAACCGCACGAATCAAATGATTTTCAGGCGCATAAACGACGATACGCTCAAAATCGAGGTAGGAGACAACGACATAGACGTTAAGTTTGTTTTCGATACGCCGACGTACAAACTGTTGACCGCAGGGGATTTGCTTGCAAGGCTCGAGGAATACCTCGATTGCTCCTTCAATCAAAACATCGACATAATTGCCGAAGAAAGCCTCTTTTCAGAGCAAAAAGAGGAAGAATTGGATATGCATATCGACACTACCTTGCATGCGGATTCTTCGTTGCGACTTGTGAGCGCGCGGGTTGGCGAAAAAGTGTATTCGAGAGGTAAAATCGACGGTATTTCGCAAATGCCGAACTACATAGTTGACGTAAAAGGCGCATGCGACAATATCGTTCTGTGCGGAAAAATCTCGCAAGTCGAGAAAAAATCCTACAAGAACAAGAAATATAATCCCGACGACCCCAAGAGCGGTCCCGAAACGTTGCCGTTTGTAAAATTCGTTCTCGACGACACGACGGCGAGAATCGAGGGCGTGAGTTTTGTCGGTAAAGACGAGGACGCGGATAAAATCGTTGCGCAAAACGAGCAATCGCAAGTCATATGTATGGGAAAAGTCACTTGGTCGCAGTATTCGGGAGCCTGGTCTTTTCAAGTGAGTGCAATGTTCGAGGCAGACATCGATTTTGACAGCATTCACTTAAAGTCCGTCAAGCCGTTGCCCGAAAAATACACTACGGTTATACCGAAAAAATACGTAGATATGTCCGAAAAGACCTTGTTAGATGCCGAAAAACCGAAGAAGGTCATAAGCGATTATTTCAAGAATAAAACTTTTGTTATATTCGACCTCGAAACCACAGACTTAAAAACGGAAGTCGCAGAGATAATCGAACTTGCGGCGTTGAAAGTTGTCAACGGCGTGCCTACCGAAACTTTCCAAACGCTCATAAAACCTCTTGCGGCGATTCCCGAAGAGATAACGAATATCACGCATATTTCAAATGCTATGGTGCTTGACGCACCGAACGTGGAAAGCGTGATTCCCGATTTCTTCAAATTTGCGCACGGATCTATTCTTTGCGGTCACAATATCGCAGGCTACGATTTCCCCATTCTTTCGAGAATAGGCGAAAAGAACGGATATGTTTTTGGCAACGAACTTTGCGATACGCTGTTGCTCGCAAGGCGTTATCTTACCGAACTTCCGAACTGCAAACTCGAAACGATATCCAAAGCCTACGGAATTTCGCACGAGAACGCGCACCGCGCTATGAGCGACGTGTACGCCACTTTCGGTGCTCTGGAAGAAATCGCAAAGAGAATGTAAAATTCGCAAAATCGCAACCGAGCGTAAAACGCAATCGCATAAGCGGTTGTAAAACGATTGAAAAACCGTTTAAAAACGATTGAATAATGCGTAAAAGGTGATTAAAAATCGATTTTGCGAAAGCAATTATTGTGAATACGGCTGCAAATGCAGTGAAAATCAAAAATATATAAATATATTTTGCGTTATCGGCATAAAACGCTTGCAATGCGAGTTTTTATGTGATAGTATGTAAATACGATAGTAAAACCTTTACTTGAGTGAGCGACGGCTCACTCTTTGTTTTAGAAGGGACGATTCGACAAAAATCGTTTTGAAGGAGGTGCTTGTATGACAAACGAAATTGCGGTTGAAGTCCGCGAAAAAGTGAAAAATCTCGCTCTCGAAGCGGCAAGCGAAGCGGACGAGAATATCGAACTTGTGGACGTTGCGTTCTACAAGCAGTACGGCAAACTCACCGTCGAGGCTCTCATTTGGAAAAAAGAAGGGGTTGACCTCGACGACTGCGAAAAAGTGCATAATCTGCTTTCGGAAAAACTCGATTCGATTGAGGACGACTTCGACGACGATTACATTTTGAACGTTTCCTCGCAAGGGCTTGACAGAAAAATCGTGACCGACGACGATTTCAGACGCGCGCTCGACACCGAAATTGAGGTTTTCGACCACAACAAGAAAAAATCGCACGGAACGCTTTTGAGTTTCGACAAAGATAACATCGTGATAAAAACCGACGGGAAAAACCCGAAGGAAGTTAAAATACAAAGAAATTTATTGACCAAAGTACAACCGTACGTCAGGTTTTAGGAGGACATTACAATGATAAACAAAGAGTTCTTTCAAGCATTGGACGATCTTGAAAAGGAACAACGCATTCCCAAAGAGTCAATGATTGAATCCATCGAAGCAGGGCTTGTGTCCGCGTACAAAAAAGAGTACGGCTTTGCAAGTCAGATTTCCGTTCGTCTCAACGAAGAAAAAATGACCTACAAAGTTTATGCACACAAACTCGTCGTAGATGAGGTCGAAGACGAGGAATCTCAAATTTCTCTCGAAGACGCGCAAGACATTGACAAAAAGTACAAAGTCGGCGACGTGGTCATCGAAGACATCACGCCGAAGGACTTTTCTCGTATCGCCGCGCAAACCGCAAAACAAGTCATTTTGCAACGCATCAACGACTATAAGAAGGAACTCGTGCTCAACGAAATGAGCGAGCGCACGGGCGAAATCCTCAGCGCAATCGTAAGAAGAAAGGAAGGAAACACCGTCTACGTTGAAATCACCGGCACGCAAATGGAAGGCGTTATGATGCAACAAGACCAAGTCCCCACCGAAACATACAATGTAAACGACGTCATCAAAGTGTATGTCAAGAAGATTCGCGACGGATTGCACGGCGCACAAGTCGTCGTATCGAGAAGTTCGGCAGGCTTTGTTCGCAGACTCTTTGAACTCGAAGTCCCCGAAGTCAAGGCAGGACTCGTCAAAATCAACAGCATCGTTCGTGAGGCGGGATTCCGCACCAAACTCGCAGTGTCCAGTGAGGATCCCAATGTCGACGCAGTCGGAAGTTGCATAGGCAACAAAGGCGTGAGAGTCAACGCCGTCGTTGCAGAACTCGGCGGCGAAAAGATCGATGTCATCGAATATTGCGACGATCCTATCGAATATATCGCTCGCGCACTTTCGCCTGCGCAAGTGCTTATGGTTTCCATCAACGAGGAAGAGAAGAACGCAAAGGTCATCGTTCCCGACGAGAAACTCTCGCTTGCAATCGGCAGAAGCGGTCAAAACGCACGTCTTGCGGCAAAACTTACCGGTTGGAAGATAGACGTTAAGCCCTATTCCACGCTCAAAGTGGACGAACAAAGCGAGCAAGAAACGCAAGGTGAATAAAATGTCCTATTCCAAGAACACCCGAAAATGCGTCGTGTGCAAAGAACATGCCGACAAGTCCGAAATGTTGAGATTTGTCAAAGACAAGGACGGAAAAGTGTTTCTCGACCGCTCGCAAAAAGCGGACGGCAGAGGAGTTTGGGTGCATAATTGCGAGGACTGCAAACAAAAACTTATCAGGAAAAAGATTCTCAATGCCGCGTTCAAACGTAACGTCGGCGACGAGGTATACGGTGAGATAAATGAGTAAAATCGGTGCTTACGTCGGACTTGCGCAACGCTCGGGTTCGGTACTATACGGCGAAGATATTATTTGCGAGAAGAAAAACCTCGCAAAAGTCGTGCTTGTTTCATCGACCGCAACGGATAAGTATAAAGAAAGGATATTGAAGAAGATGAGTTGTCCCGTATATATCGTGGACGGTCTTGGCGAGGCTCTGCACCGAGAGGGTGTCAACGCAATCGCCATAACTAACGACAATCTCGCAAAAGCGGTTGTCGGTGTATTGAGGTGAATATGCCCGAAAACAAAAAAGAAACAAACGTCGATTCCGTGAAAATGCTCGGTGAGTACAAGGCTACGAAACTTACCGAACTTTGTGAAAATATCTCTCGCCAAAAGTCGAGAGCAGCCGTGATTATGGCTTCTATCAAGGCAAAACGCGACGAACTCGTGCAAAAAGCAGAGCAAATCGAAAAAGCAAAAGAGGAAGCAAAAGCGGCCGAACAGGCAAAGTTCGATAAAATCGAAAACATGGTCGAACAGGAATCCGAAAAAACCGTCGAAACGGTGAAGGCGCATCAAACGCCCGCCGTTGAGTCTAATGTTGAGGATAAAACGGAAGCGAAAGTCGAAAAGGAAGTCAAAAAAGACATCGTTTCGGAAAATGAATCGCCATCCGTCAAAGCCGACGAAAAGGCGGAAAAGAAATCTCAACAAAAGCAAGATGCGAAAAAGCAAGAGGAAACGAACAAACCTCACGTTACCGTCGTTCCCAAAACGCCTTTTGAACTTGCGCAAGAGAATCCCGAAATCTTGCCAAACGGCGAAGTGCGCAGAATTTACGTTCCGCCTACGCCGAAGCCGAAAGTTACCACGAGAGTGTTCGGTCAAGGCGGTTATCAGCAACCGCGTGGACCTAAGCCGCAACAAAACGGATATCAAGGTCAAAGACCGCAAGGACAAAATCAAGGTCAAAATGGCGGTTTGAGACGTTCGTCGTCGCAAAGCGTTGTCAACGCCGCGCAGCAATTTCCTCCTAAACCTGCTGCGCAAAAGGGAAAAGGCGGCAAACAAAACTCAAATAACGGTTCGAGCAAGTTCGACGATAAGTCAACGATGAACAAGCGCGCGCTTATGAAACGCGGCTATCTCGTCGACGACAGAATTTCCTACGACGAGGACGGCGAAGCAATCGTTCGCAACTACAAGGTCAACAAAAACAGAGGCGGTGGCAACAGTGCAACAGTTATAATCGAAAACGCGGTTATAACCACCGACCCCGTTTCAATCAAGACTTTGAGCGAAAAAATCGGCAAATCCGCCGCAGAAATCGTCAAAACGCTGTTCGTTCTCGGCATTATGAAGACAATCAACGACAGCATCGACTTCGCCACTGCGGAACTCGTTGCCGACGAATTTAAGATTAAACTCGAATACAAACCCGACGTGACGCTCGAGGATACGCTCACCGCACAACTCGAAGTGGACGACGTGGAAGAACTCGAAAATCTCGTTCCTCGTCCGCCTATCGTCACGATTATGGGTCACGTCGACCACGGCAAAACTTCGCTTCTCGACTACATCAGAAAGTCGAACGTCACAGGCGGCGAAGCGGGCGGCATCACGCAACATATCGGCGCATATACCGTGTCGCTCAACGGAAATCCCATCACTTTCCTCGACACTCCCGGTCACGAAGCGTTCACGTCCATGCGTGCGCGCGGCGCGCAAGTTACGGATATTGCGATTTTGGTTGTTGCTGCGGACGACGGCGTTATGCCTCAAACGCTCGAAGCAATCAGCCACGCAAAACAAGCAAAAGTGCCTATCATCGTGGCGATGAACAAGATGGACAGAGTAGGCGCAAATCCCGACAAGGTGCTTTCGCAACTCGCAGAAAACGGCGTAACCCCCGAAGAATGGGGCGGCGATACGCCTGTTGTGCGCGTGTCCGCTAAAACCGGTATGGGCGTTGAAGATTTGCTCGAACAAATCCTCGTCCGCGCAGAAGTGGAAGAATTGCGCGCAAATCCCGACAGAAACGCAAGAGGTACGATTATCGAAGCAAAACTCGACAAAGGGCTCGGCAAAATCGCAACTATCCTCGTTCAAACAGGCACGTTGCACGTTGGCGACAATGTGGTGGCAGGCACTTGCACGGGTAAAATCCGCGCTATGATCGACGACAAGGGTAGAAAGGTCAAAAAAGCAGGTCCGTCTATGCCCGTCTCGGTCACAGGTTGGGACGACGTTCCGGAAGCAGGCGACAGAATCGACGTCGTTGCGGACGAGAAGTTCGCAAGAGAACTCGCAGAAGAGAGAAAACTCAAACTCGCTGCAAGTCAGACGGAATCTACGTCGGTTTCACTCAACGACTTGTTCGACAAGATTTCAAAAGGCGAACTCAAATCCGTCAAACTCATCATCAAAGCCGACGTTCAAGGCTCTGTTGAGGCGGTCAAACAATCTCTTGCCAAACTCGGCAACGACGAAGTCAATATCGACATCATCCACTCGGCTGTCGGCGGCATCAAAGAAAGCGACGTTTTACTTGCGGAAACCTCAAATGCAATCATCATCGGCTTTAACGTTCGCCCCGACAACAACGCAAAACAACTCGCTGCACAAAAGAACATCGATATCAGATTCTACAACATCATTTACAACGCAATCGAGGACATCGAAAAGGCGGTCAAGGGTATGCTCGATCCCAAGTTCAGAGAAGTTGTTCTCGGCTCTGCGGAAGTGCGTGAATTGTTCAAGATAAGCGGCGTAGGTACAATCGCAGGTTGCCACGTCGTCGACGGCAAAATCGTTCGCGGGGCGCAAGCACGTCTTATCAGAAACGGAAAAGTCGAGTATACGGGCGAAATCGCTTCCTTGCGTCACGGCAAAGACGACGTCAAGGAAATGGCAAAGAACTTCGACTGCGGCATAATGCTGTCCAACTTCCAAGACGTTAAAGTCGACGACGTAATCGAAGCGTTTGCGATGGAGAAAACAAATGAAGATTAAGATGGAACGAGTCAATTCCGAACTCGCCAGACAAATCACAAAAATCATCGCCGAAGACATTAAAGACCCCCGTCTTCACAATGCGATCGTCGGCGTGACCAAACTTTACACCACGCCCGACCTTAAATACGCAAAGGTGTATTTGTCCATATATGCCACAAGCGACGAGGAAAGGCAAGAGGCGTATTACACGATTTGCCGCTCCAAAACGTTCATCCGCAATATGCTCAAAGACAGCGTGCAAATCCGTCTTTTGCCCGAGCTCAATTTCATAATTGACGACAGCGTCGATTACAGCATAAAAATAGACGAAATACTCAACAAAATCAAGAAACAGGACGAGCAAAGGTCGATTGCCAACACCGACGAGGAACAATGAACGATATTCTTCAAGAAATCTCAAAAAGAATAAATCGCTCCGACGATATTGCGCTTTATTGTCACACGAAACCCGATTGCGACGCTTTGGGCAGTATGCTCGCGCTCTACGTTGCTCTCAAAAACAAGGGCAAAAACGTTTCGGCATACTGCGATTCGCCAGTCCCCGACAAATACAAAACCCTGTTCAAAAGCGAAGACATCGCTTTCCCGCAAAAGAAAGTCCACGATCTCGCAATCGGTATAGACTCGAGTTCCATCGACAGACTCGGGCAGTGTATGAAGTCGTTTTTGTCGGCAAAAACGCAGATCGTTATCGACCATCACAAATCTTTTGAGAGATACGCTTCGCTTTGCTATGTTGACGATACGGCAAGCGCGTGTGCGGAAATCGTTTTTCAACTTCTCAAACCTATGAAGGCAATCGATGCAAACGTTGCAAAACTGCTTTTTTGCGGTATCGTGACGGACAGCGGTTGTTTTTCCTATTCCAACACAACAAAACGTACTCACGAAATTGCGTGCGAATTGCTCGAATACGGCTTCGACGCAAGTGAAGCGATATATCAGGTTTTTAGAAGCGTCACTTCATGCAAGTTTGACTTGAAGCGCCGTGCGCTTGCAAAAGCGAAATTTTTCGAGGACAGGCAAATCGCTTTGATTTGCTTCACAAACGAGGATTTTGCCGCGACGAACACGACTTGCGACGATACGGAAGGCATCATTAGCGAACTTATCGACGTGGATTGCGTGAAAGTCGCATACGCGTTATCGCAAGTCGGCGACAAAAACTTCAAACTTAGCGTCCGCACAAAAGAACCGATTGACGCGTCCGACATTGCTATGACTTTTGGCGGTGGCGGACATAAATGCGCGTCGGGTTGTCGCATCAACGGATATCTTGAAGATATTGAAGAAAGACTTGTAAAACTCGCAAAAGACAGAATCTAACAGGGTATTTTGTCGAAAATTAAAATTTGAATCGGATATGAAAGGCTTTGTCAACATCAACAAACCATACGGTATGACTTCAAGCGACGTCGTTGTCAAGGTGCGCGGAATACTGCGCAAAGCCTGCGGCGAAAAGCAAAAAGTCGGACATCTCGGCACTCTCGACCCAATCGGTACGGGCGTTTTGCCGATTGCCGTCGGAACTGCGACAAGGCTCTTCGATTATATGCAGCAAAAAGTCAAAATTTATCGCGCAACGTTCGTTTTCGGCGAAACTACGGATACACTCGATTGTATGGGAAAAGTCGTAGAAAAGAGCACGATTATTCCGTCAAGAGAACAGATCGACGAAGCCGCAAAAAATATTGTAGGCGAAATCGACCAAATTCCGCCGCAATATTCGGCAAAATCCGTAGACGGCGTAAGGGCGTACGACTTGGCTCGCAAGGGTATACAAGTCGATTTGAAACCGAAAAAAGTGACCGTATATTACGTCAAAACGGTTGATTGCGACCTTGACGGCACGCCGTATGCGCTCAAAGAAAACGAGTACGCATTTGAAATTGCGTGTTCGAGCGGAACGTATATTCGCTCGATAGCGCGCGATCTTGCCGCCGCGCTCGGCACGGTTGCGTATATGTCGTCGATATGCAGAATAAAAAGCGGCGACTTCGAAATTTGCGATTCGGTTTCGCTCTCCGACTTTGAAAAAATGCCGTTAGAATACCTAAAACCTGTGGATTGCGCATTGAGGATGTTTCAAAAGGTGCAAATAGACGATACGCAAAAGGATAAGGTTTTGAACGGCGTAAACATTAGAATCGACAATTTGCCGCATAGCGATTTCGTCGTCGAATGTGAGGGAGAAGTTCTCGGTATTGGCGAGTGCGCAAACGGTTTGCTACGCATGAAAACGAGGCTGTGAAAATATGAAAATCCTCGACTTTGAAAATCAATACGATTGTCCCGTTGCGCTTGCGCTCGGTTTTTTCGATTGCATTCACAAAGGACATCAAAAACTTTGCGAGCGCGCAATCGACTATGCGAAAGCAAACGGAATCGAAAGCGCGCTTTTGACGTTCTCAAACGATCCGAACGTTCTTTTCGATGGCGAAAAACAAATATATTGCTTTTCCGATCGTGTAAAAGTGCTTGAAAAATGCGGTTTGGACATCGTTATCGCCGCCTTGTTCGACGATAAGTTTGCAAGTTTGTCACCGCTCGATTTTCTCGATGAGTTGACGTCAAATTTCAACGTAAAATCAATTTTTGTCGGGGCGGATTATACATTCGGCAAATCAGCGGCAGGGAACGTCGATTTGCTTTGCAAGTACTGTAATGTCAAGGGAATTTCCCTCTTCATAGTGCCTTTTGAAACTACCGACGGAGTGAAGATATCAACTTCAAAACTTAAAGCGTTCGTGAAAAACGGTCGGGTTGACAAACTCAACGAATATCTCGCTTTGCCGTATTTTATAAGCGGTGAAGTGCTGCATGCACGCCACAAAGGCACGTCAATGGGATTTCCGACAACCAACATCGCTCAAAACGAATCTCGTTTGCAACTCAAAAACGGCATATATGCGACTTTTTGCGAGGTCGATGGCAAGATTTTCAAATCTATGACAAACGTTGGCACAAAGCCTACGTTTTCGGATAATTCCGTGTCGGTTGAAACATATATTATCGATTTTTCGGGGAACGTATACGGCAAAACCATAAGCGTGTATTTCATTGAAAAAATGCGTGATATCGTCAGATTTGCCTCTCAACTCGAATTGAAAGCGCAACTCGACAACGATGAGGTCAATGCAAACAAAATCCTCGACAATTTCGAGCGTAATCACGCGGACAGTTTGCTTTTTAGAGGTGACAAATGATAAATAAACGTGACATAGCATTGTTCGGACCGTCCGGACACGACGAACAGTTTGCCAAGGACGGCTTGACAGCGACGCTTCAAATGCCACAATGGTTGAGAGGCAAAGGGCTCGATTTGTTTGAATATTCGTTTGGGAAAGGCGTTCGCATAAGCGAAGCAACCGCAGAAGCAATAGGGGCTGAGGCGGACAAATTCGGCATCGAAATCAGCGTTCACGCGCCGTATTTCATAAATTTTGCGTCGATTGAACAGGAAAAAGCAGACAATTCAATCAATTATCTCACAGGTTCGCTCAAAGCGCTCAGACATTTTCACGGACAAAGATGTGTTTTTCATCCAGGCGCAGAGGGTAAACAACCTCGAAACGAGGCGTTCGCTCGTACGTTGGACAATTTTGCGCGCGCACTCGACGTAATAAAACAAAACGGCGACGAGGATTTGATTGTTTGCCCCGAAACTATGGGCAAGCAAGCGCAAATCGGCACGGTGAGTGAAGTCATCGAACTATGCAAACTCGCCCCAAACGTTTATCCTTGCGTCGATTTCGGTCACGTCAACAGTCTTTGGGGCGGCGCATTGAAAACATCCGACGATTTTCAGCGTATCATTGATGACCTTTTCGACGGACTCGGCGAAGAAAAAACGAAAAATATGCACGTCCATTTCAGCAAGATTATGTATGGTGCAAAAGGCGAAATCAAGCATTTGACTTTTGCAGACAATATCTACGGACCTGATTTTGAACCGTTTTGCGAGGTTATTGTCAAAAACAATCTCATTCCGCACGTTTTGAGCGAATCGGCAGGCACGCAAATGCTCGACTCGCTCACTATGAAACGCATATACGAAAATATGCCAAAATAACTTTTTCGGATTTACAATATAACGAATTTGCTTTTATAATTTTACAAATTCAACGAATCGCAACAGAGTAGCGTCCATTCGGACGCTATTTTCAACGCAAATCATCTGAGACATTTCATATAAGCAGTGGCAAAAGACGATGTCCGAAATCAAAACGTAGAAGAAGTCAAAACTATATAATTCAAGAATATGTCGGTAGAGCGCAACAAAAAATCAGACTCAGCAACATTTTTTCGCGAAAGGAAGGGTAAAATTTGATGTTCAACCCGTATATAAACTATTCGCAAAATACAGGCTTTACGCATAGAAAGGGATAAGATTGACAATAAACAGAGGATTTTTGAAAATCTGATTTATTTCGCAAAATATTTTACAGATTCATATATGTTCGTTTTTGAATCTCGATTATTTTGATTTGTGCAAGTTTTTCGCGAACCGATTTTATGGCTTTATCTGTTGTTTTTCGGCGTTTTTTGACCGATTCTATAATGCTATTTATTTGAATTTTGAGTTTCTTCGGTGATTTTTTTTGCAATCTTTTGCGAGGCTTTAGTCGAAATTCAAGGTTTCAAGCGTGTGCAGAACGGCTAAATAAGCGTGTTCGTACGTCAATCCGCCTTGAACGTAGACGATATACGGCTCTTTTATCGGAGAATCCGCACTCAATTCGATTGACGAACCTTGAACAAATGCACCTGCCGCCATAATCACTTGATTTTGATATCCGGGCATATCCCATGGTAGCGGTTTTACATTGCTGTCAATCGGCGAAATTTCTTGTATTGCGCCGCAAAAATCGATAAGTTTATCTTCAGAGCCGAGTTTAATGCTTGTAACGATGTCATAAGGTTTCATATCGTCGCGCGGAAGCGTTTCAAAACCGAGTTTCGAGTAGGTTTTTGCAAACAAAAGCGAGCTTTTGAGCGCGTTTTTGACTGCCGAAGGCGCAAGAAACAATCCTTGATAATACGGCAAATAACCGTAGGCATACGAGCCTTCTTCCATGCCGAGCGAAGGCGCGGTCAAGCGATATGATACTTGCTCGACAAGGTGCAATTTTCCTGCGATATAGCCGCCTGTGGGCGCGATTCCGCCACCGATATTTTTGATGAGCGAGCCTGCGATTAAATCTGCGCCGACATCGGTCGGTTCGATTTTTTCGACAAATTCGCCGTAGCAGTTGTCAATCAAAACGAGCGTTTCGGGACTGATTTTTTTGACGAATTTGACAAGTTTTTCCACATTTTCGACGCTGATTGCTTGGCGAAGGCTGTATCCGCGACTTCTTGCGGCAAAAACAGCCTTGATTTTTTCGGATTTTAGCGCATTCTCGATGGCCTCAAAGTCAAATACAGGCGTTAAATCCGAGTTGGTTTTCAAGTCGATTTTGTCGAATTTGATCCCGAAATCCTTCAAAGAACCTTTGTTATCCGCCAAAATAACGTCGGTTAAAGTGTCGTAAGGCATACCCGAAACCGCCAAAAGTTTGTCACCGGGGCGTAAAACGCCGAAAAGCATAAGCGTCAATGCGTGCGTTCCGGACACGATATTCGGCGAAACAATCGCGCTTTCGGCATTGAAAATGTCAGCATAAAGCCTGCAAAGCGTATCTCTGCCGATGTCGTCGTAGCCGTAACCGGTTGTTCCGAACATGTGGCGCGCCTGAATTGATTGATTTTTGTATGCGTCAAGGACTTTCTTTTGGTTGTAAAGCGCGATGTCGTCAAGACGAGCATATTGTTCTTTAAGTTCGTTTTCGCATTCGATTACGAGATTTTTTGCCGTTATTTTGTCCATATTTTATGCCTTTTTACGTTGTTTCCCGATGGTTTTTTGAGATTTTGTATACTTATTTCGGTTGTTTTTTGATTTTACTTGCGATAGAAACGCTTCTTATGAGAACGGATATATTCCGTTAGTTTTATTGTGAATTTTCGCGATTATAATGCGAATTTGTCGCAATTTTATTACGTTTCAACGATTTTTTCGCGAATTTTTTCGGATAAATAGTCGACTGCGCTGTCAGTGTCGGCAACATCGAACCATTTTACGAAGTCGTATTTTCTAAACCAAGTCAGTTGCCGCTTGGCGTAGTTGCGAGAATGTTGCTTGATTTTGTCTTTGATACGGTCAATTTCGGATTGATTGATGACAAACTTGCCGTTTTCGACGGTATAATCGCAATCCGCAAATTCTTTGTAACCGATGGCTTGCATAGATTGATAGGAAAAATCGCCGACGGACAAAACTTCTTGAACAAGCCCTTGCTCGAACATTTTGTCGACGCGAGCGTTGATTCTTTCGTACAAAGCCTGCCTATCCGTGTTGAGCGCAACCATAATAACGTCGGGTTTTTCGCGTTCGTCCTGCGTTTGCGAAAGCGTTTTTCCCGTGCTTAAAACGATTTCAAGCGCGCGAATAACGCGTTTCGTATCGTTTTCGTGAAGCCTATTTGCGGTTTCGGGATCGAGATTTGCGAGTTTTTGGTGCATTGCGTGCTCGCCGATTTGTTGAAGTTCGTCTTGCAATTTTGCGCGCAGTTCCTCGTTTTTGTTGGTGTTTGCAAAACTCATCGGATAAAGCAACGCTTCAAAATACAATCCTGTACCGCCGACGACGATTGGCAATTTTCCTTCGTTTTGCGCCTTTTCGATTTCGATTTTTGCCATACGAGAAAATTCGGCAACAGAAAATTCGTCGCTCGGATTGACGACATCGATGAGTTTGTGCGCAATTCTTGCGCGAACGCTCGGATCTTCTTTTGCCGTGCCGATGTCAAGCGTTCGATAAATCTGCATGCTGTCTGCGGATATAATCACGCTGTCGTATATATCTGCAAGTTTCACGGCAAGTGCGGATTTTCCCGAAGCGGTCGGGCCTGCGATGTAAATCGGCGGATAAATTTTGCTCATATTGCTTTTCGATGTTGCTCTCGAACTCGCATTCGATTGCGATTATCTCGATTATATTTTGATTGATTTTCTTTTATTACGGATTAATATTTTTTATATATATTTATCCTTATATAGTCGGTTTGATTCTGTTTGATTTTGTCAAACTATGCGCTTAAACAATTTTTCGATGTCCTTTGCGCTGAATGCGACAACTGCGGGACGACCGTGCGGACATTTTGTCGGAAGATTGCCGTTTTCGTCAACGTAGTTTTTGATGACTCGCTCGATTTGCGCTCTCGAAAGCGACTGACCGCCTTTTATTGCGGCTTTACACGCTTGCTGACACAGTTTGTCTTTCAAGAGATTTTGAAGCGTCAATTCGCTTTCGCTTTGCATATTTGCAAACAAATCCGAGAAAAACTTCGAGAAATTGACCTGCGCAACGGGTTCGGGAACTGCGTTTATTAAGTACGCGCTGCCGCTTTTGCCTATCTCGAAACCGAGATTTTTAAGATTCGGTAATATTCTTTCAAAATACTCGCTTTCCTCGCCAGTCATTTCCAATTTAAAAGGAATCAAAAGCGGTTGCGCGTGTTCGACATTGAATTTTTCGACGATTCTGTCATACAAAATTCTCTCGTGTGCGGCGTGTTGGTCAATGAGATATACCAAATCGCCTCGCTGACAAATGATGTAGGTGTCGAAAATCTGCCCGACAATCTTTCCGTCAAATACCGCATCATAGCGTTCTGTACTAGCGATGTTTTCTTCTTCGGTATTCGAAAATTTGTTTTTGCCAAATGCAACGGAACCAACGTTATCAAAACGATCTGAACTATGCGTAAAATCATTTGAAAGAGATATGGGCGAATCGTTTAGCGTCGAGTCGTTATTTTTGCTCGGGATATCGAACACGAAATAGTTTTTCGGTGTGGTTTTTCCGCTGAAAAGTTTTGAGGTGTCGATGCTTGTTTGTGAATAATTCGCTTGCGATTTGCGCACGGGTTCTGCATTGGAATCAATTGCAAAATCGTTCTGATCGGTGGGATTTTGTTGCTTTTCTGTGGATTTTTGCTCTACGTCGAAACCAAATGCAACGTTTTTTAGGTTGTCGTTTATCGTGTTTTGCACTGCGTGATAAACCGCACTGAAAATTGCATGTTTATCTCTAAATCTGACTTCGGTTTTTGACGGATGAACGTTGACGTCAACGTCGTCGAACGGCATCAAAATGTCCAAAACAAACATCGGATATGAGCGTTTCATCAAATACTCCGAATATACTTTTTCGACGGCTGTTTGAATGGTTTGATCCTCGACTGCTCTGCCGTTCACGATGATTGTCTGATAGGTTCTGTTTGCCTTTGTATAATCAACTTTGGATATAAATCCCGAAACTTTTATCGCACCGACCGTGTTGTCGCAAATCTCCAAAAGATTGTCGGCGGTTTTTGCGCCGTAAACCGAGAAAATCGCGTCGGCAAGCGTACCTCCCTCGTTGCAAAGCAGGATTCCGTCCTCGTTTGATAGTTGGATTCTAACGGACGGATTTGCCAAAATCAGCATTCTAACGATGTCTTTTATGTAGTTTAGTTCACTTGCGCCCTTTTTGAGGAATTTTAGACGAGCAGGCGTATTGAAAAACAAGTTTTCAACGCTTATGGCAGTCCCCTCTGCTCTCGAATCCTCGCCCTCAAACGTGACTTTTCCGCCCGAAAGCATAATTTTTGAAGCGATATCTTGATTTTTACTCTTTGACGAAAGCGTGACTTCGCTGACCGACGATATACTTGCAAGCGCTTCGCCTCTGAAACCGAGTGTGGAAAGACTGTCGAGATCGACGATATTTTTGAGTTTGCTCGTGGCGTGCGGCAAAAATGCTTTGCGCATATCGTCTTTTTCGATGCCGATTCCGTTGTCGCTGACTTGAATTTTGCGGATTCCGCCTTCTTCGACATAAACGGAAACTTCACTCGCGCCTGCGTCTATCGAGTTTTCAATGAGTTCTTTCACGACGGACGAGGGTCTTTCGACCACTTCTCCTGCCGAGATCATATTGAATACGTTTGGTTCAAGTACGTTAATTTTGCTCATATACTACCTAACAATTCCATTTTTTACGGTTTTTTGTAATAGTTTTATTCGTCAAGTTGCTTTTTAAGGTCGCAAAGCACTGTCAATGCTTGAAGCGGCGTGAGATTGTCAACGTCAAGATCTCTGATTTGCTGCTCTATCTTGCTCGATTGCGTATCGAACAAACTCACCTGCGCCGTCACGTTCTTTTTTGCCGAACTCAAAAGCATTTCGTTGGTATCTCTGTTTTTCGAGTCTTCTTCGAGCGAGTGCATTATGCTCTTTGCGTGATCGATAACCGATTTTCTAACGCCTGCGAGCGAGGCAACTTCGATACCGAAACTTTGTGACGCGCCGCCGCTTACGATTTTGTGCAGGAACACAATCGTGTCGTTTGCCCTGCTCACAAGCACGCGGTAGTTCTTTACCCCGTCCAAATCTTCGAGTTCGGTCAATTCGTGGAAGTGAGTTGCAAACAGCGTCTTTGCTTTTATGTTTTTGGTGATATATTCGAGCACCGCCCACGCAATCGACAATCCGTCGAACGTCGACGTTCCTCTGCCGATTTCGTCAAGGACGAGAAGGCTCGATTGAGTGGCATAGTTTAGTATTGTCGCAACTTCGATCATCTCGACCATAAACGTACTTTGACCGCCGCTTAAGTCGTCGCTTGCGCCGATTCTTGTGAAAATCCTGTCCGTTAAGGCGATTTTTGCGGATTTTGCAGGCACGAAGCACCCGATGTGAGCCATAAGCGTGATGATTGCAACCTGCCGCATATACGTCGATTTGCCCGCCATATTCGGACCCGTGATAATCATCGTTCTGTTGTCGGTGTCGTCGAGAAGCGTGTCGTTTGGAACATACGAGCCTCTGTCAAGCAAGGTTTCGACGACGGGATGTCTGCCCTCTTCGATGTCTATACACTTGATTTTCTTGTTGATTTCGGGCTTGACGTACTTGTTTGCAACGGATACGTTTGCAAGAGATACGAGGCAGTCGAGCGTGCTGAGCGCCTGCGCGCAGGATTGAAGTTTTGCAAGATTTTCAAAGCACATATTTTTGAGTTCGCAGAAAATCTTGTCTTCGAGCGCTGCTGCGTTTGATTCGGCGGAAAGTATCTTCTCTTCGAGTTGTTTAAGCTCGTCTGTTATGTATCTTTCGCCGTTTACGAGGGTTTGCTTCCTCTGATAGCGATACGGCACCTTGTCCACAAACGACTTCGACACTTCGATATAGTAGCCGAAAATCTTGTTATATCCGACTTTGAGCGTGCGTATGCCCGTTTCTTCCCTCTCTTGCTCTTCGAGTTTTGCAAGCCATTCCTTTGCTGAGGTTTTGATATCGCGCAGTTGATCGAGGGTTTCATCGAAGCCTTTTTTGACGTAGCCGCCGTTTTTGTAACTGCTCACGCCGTCGCGATCCAATGCGCTTTGAAGCGTGGCGCAGACGTTTTCGAGCGAGTAAAGCGCGCGATTTATGCCTTTTACAAGTGCGCTTGTCGCGCCTGAAAGCAGTTGTTTGATTTGCGGAATCGCTTCGAGAGTGTCGCTTATAGAAAGTAAATCTTTCGGCGAGGCGTTGCCGTAGGCAAGACGGCCGTTGAGTCTTTCGAGGTCTCGAACGGAATAAAAGGATTCGCCGAGCCTTTCGCGCAACGCTTTTGAACTCATCAAATCTTCGAGAGCGTCGAGGCGTTTGTTGATGGCGTCTGCGTCTTGAAGAGGCTGTTCTATCCAGCGTTTGAGCGTCCTTGCGCCCATTGCGGTGGACGTTTTATCGAGAACCCAAAGAAGCGAACCTTGCCTTTTCCCGTCGCGTGCGCGCTGAGTAAGTTCGAGATTTCGCCTCGTTGCGTTGTCGAGCATCATAAAGGATTTATCGCGCAAATACGAGATTTTCGTAAGTTGTCCGAGACTTCTCTTTTGTGTTTGCGAAAGGTATTCCAAAAGTCCGCCGGCGGCGCACACTGCGGCGTTTTTATTCGTCAACTCGAACACGTCGAGCGAGCCGACTTTGAAAGCGGACAATATTTTTCTCGTAGCCGTCGAAATGTTGTATGCAAAGTCGTGATAGCAATGCGCGCGCTTTTCGTTTGAAACGAAATATTTGACCTTTTGATATTTTGACACAAAGTCCTCGTTTGAGATGATCTCGCTCGGTGCAATGCTTCCCAAAATGTTGGAAAGTCGCTCCAAATAGTCCTCGGATGAGTACTCGTACACGTTGAATTCGCCCGTCGAAATATCCGTCCACGCAATGCCGAAAGTCGATGAACTCGTAAAAATCGAGCAAAGATAGTTGGATGTTTTCTCATCGAGGATGTCCTCTTCCATAACCGTGCCGCTCGACACGACTCTCACAACGTCGCGATCGACAAGTCCCTTGGATGTAGCCGGGTCGCTCAACTGCTCGCAGATTGCGACGCGATAGCCGTTTTCGATGAGCCTTCTTATATAGTTGTCGACCGCGTGATACGGCACGCCGCACATAGGCGCGCGCTCGTCGAGTCCGCAATCTCTGCCCGTCAAGGTCAAATCGAGCACTCTCGACGCAGTTACCGCGTCATCGAAAAACATCTCGTAAAAGTCGCCTAATCGAAAGAAAAGGAGGCAATCGGGATAATTGTCCTTGATTTGAAAATACCTTTTCATCATCGGTGAGAGTTTATCTCTGTCGATATTCATTTTTCCTCCTTATGCCCGAAAAGGGACGCCGACTTCGATTCGGTTATTCTAACGTCGAAAAATTTGCCTATATCGTCTCTGTTGCCCTCGAAAGTGACGAGTCTGCCGCCGTCTTCTCTGCCGCAAACCATACCGTCGAATTTGGGTGCAACGTCCTCGCATAGCACTCTGTACACGCCGCCGATGTAGGTCTTTGAAATCTCTTTGGTTATCGAGTTTTGAAGTTTGATAAGGCGTGCGATTCGCTCTTGCTTGACCGCGTACGGAATCTGTTCCATTTTAGCGGCAGGCGTGCCTTTTCTGGGCGAATATATGAAGGTAAAAGCGTTTGAATAGCGCACTTTTTCCACAATTTCGAGAGTGTCTCGGAAATCCTCTTCCGTTTCGGTCGGGAATCCGACCATAATGTCCGTGGTTATGCCGATGTCGGGCATACGCTTGCGCAGTTTATCGATGATTTGAAGATAGTGCGCGCTGTCGTAGCGCCTGTTCATATTTGCAAGCACCTTGTCCGAGCCTGCTTGAACGGGAAGATGTAGATTGTGGCAAACGTGCTTCGCCGTCGCCATAGCGTCGATAATATCGTCGTTGAGGTCCTTTGGGTGCGATGTCATAAAACGCACGCGAAAATCGCCGTCGATTTTGTCAATTTCACGCAACAAATTGGCAAAATTCACCTTTTCGTCTTCTACATCGTTGCCGTAGGAGTTGACGTTCTGACCGAGAAGCGTTATCTCTTTATATCCGTTTTCGACGCATTTTTTCACCTCGTCGAGAACGTTTTGCATATCGCGCGAAACCTCTCTGCCTCTGACGTACGGCACTATGCAGTACGTGCAGAAATTGTTGCAACCGTATATGATGTTCACCCACGCGTTGGGATAACTCGTGCGGGTTTGCGGCGTATTTTCGTCGATATCGAGATAATCCGAGGGCTGATTTACGTCGAAACAACGATACTTTTTGTCGCTGCGCTTTTTGATTTTCGCTCTGCCTTCGATAACCTTTTCAATCTCGTCTTTAAGTGCGGAAATGTTGCGAGTGCCCAAAACTATATCGACGTAGGGGAATCTTTCCTTTATGTTCTCTTTCACGCCGTCTTGTTGCGGCATACAGCCGACAACTGCCAAAATGAGATTGGGATTGCGCTTCTTCTCCGCTTTCGTCACGCCGATATTGCCGAGCGCGCGGCGCTCTGCGGTGTCGCGAATACAGCAGGTATTGAAAACGATAACGTCGGGATTTTCCTCTTGCGGACAATCGATATATCCCATTTTTTCGAGAATACCGGCGATTTTTTCGCTTTCGTGAACGTTCATTTGGCAGCCGTATGTGTTGATTTTGTAAAATTTCGTCATTTGCATCCTTTATGCTGTTGCTTTTGGCAAGATATCGCCGTTTGAGCCGTGGCACTGCAGTCGAATATTGCCTTGTTCATACGCGCGCATTATGCGCAATACATTTATCAAACATATATTATACATAATTTTAGCGGATAAAACAATAATAAATTCAATGAAAAAAACCGAAAAAACAAAATTAGTCGATTCCAAAGTCAAAAAAAGCAGCAAGCACAAGATTGCCATTGCGTTATCCGTCATTTTCTTGCTTCCCGTCGTCGTAGCGGCGGTGACGATTGGCGGATTTGCAATATGGGCAAACTCTCAAAAGCCAAACAAGGATTTGCTGCCTACCGCAAGCGCAACGCCCGTATTTTTCGATTCGAGCGGCAACGAATTGCCCTACACCGAAGAAAACTACATTGCAATAGAGGATATTCCCGACAACCTCAAAAACGCTTTCGTTGCGCTCGAAGACAAACGGTTTTATTCGCACAAAGGTTACGACATTGTGCGTATTTTCGGCGCGCTCGTAAACAATATGAAGTCGGGCGCGTTAAAAGAAGGCGCTTCCACAATCACACAACAACTCGTCAAAAACACACATTTGACTCACGAAAAAACTGTCAGCCGCAAACTCAGAGAGATCGCAATCGCGGCGAACCTCGAAAAGGAATACACAAAAGACGAGATACTTGCGATGTACCTATCCGTTATATACTTCGGCAACGGCGCTTACGGCGTAAAGCAAGCGGCAAGATTGTATTTTGACAAAAATATTCAGGACTTATCTCTTCAAGAATGCGCAACTCTTGCAGGTATCGTAAAGAATCCTAAAAAATACTCGCCGTTTGCGGCAGAAAACGACTGTATATCGAGGCGAAATCTCGTTTTGTCGGTTATGAAAAAAGAGAATTACATCGACGAAAACACATATAACGTTGCGATAAACGCTCCTCTCGAATCAACAAAGAATCAACAAAAAAGCGACAATCTAAACAAACGAATTTACGATTTGTATATAAAATCGGCTATCTCGGAAGTTTGCGAGAAACTCGATATGACAAAGTATGAACTCTCAAACAGCGGACTAAAGATTTACCTCAACGTCGATTCGGAAATACAATCGCAAATCGCACAAATCGGAAACGACAAAAGTTTGTATTCGACCGACAAAATCGACGGCGCGATTATAGTTTTGGACAACGAAACGCACACCGTTTCGGCGTACTGGTCGAATCTTGCTTACGATGTCAAGCGGCAGGCAGGCTCGTCGCTCAAACCTCTTGCGGTTTACGCCCCCGCTCTCGATAAAAACGCAATAACGCTTGCAACGCCAATCGTTGACGAGAAAATAGTTTTCGGCAATTATTCGCCGTCTAATTACGGCGGAATATATTACGGAGATACGACGATACGCCAAGCAATCAAGAAGTCTATGAACAGCGTCAGCGTCCAAACCCTCGATTATATCGGCGTAGACTTAAGCATTGCGTATCTCGACAAACTCGGCATAAATACGTCCGAAAACGATAAAAACTACACTCTATCCCTCGGCGCAATTTCAAACGGCGTGGGAATAAAGCAAATTGCGGACGCATACGCAACATTTGCAAACGGCGGAATATTTCAAAGCGCAAGTTTCGTAAATTACATTGTAAAAGACGACCGAAAAATTCTATCGTCGACAGATATATCTCAAAATCGAGTTTTCAAAGAGTCCACTTGCGACCAGATTAATTCCGCTCTTTCCGACACGGTCAAAGACGGTACGGCAATCACTCTTTCGGCGTTAAACTTCGAAGTTTGCGCCAAAACGGGAACTGCGGAGCGAAACGACGGAAAAAACGGCGACGCTTGGTGCGCAAGTTACAACAATCAATACACCGTCGTCGTATGGCACGGCTCGGACGACGGCATGAGCGAAAAAGGCGGTGGGTTTGCAACCAAACAATGCCTCGAATCGTGGAAAACGCTCGATTCAATCGGCAAACAAATCATTAGCAAGCAAATGAGAAAGAGCAATTCAACCTTTACGCTCGATGTCGATTTGTATGCCACAAAATGCAACAAAAGCGTAACGATTGCAAGCGAAAATACCCCGATAGAATACAGAAAACCCGAAATATTTTCAAACGAGCAAGTCTACCCTATGTCATCATGTTTCGACTTCGTTTCGCAAGATAAAGCAGAATTCGATGTGAAATATATAGACGGCAAAGTCACGATAACTCTGCCGTGCGAAGAGATTTACACTTACAAAATCACAAAGTGCGATATCTTCGGCGAAACGTTAATATCCCAAATCGACGGCAAAACCGCAAGCGGAAATATAACGCTTTACGATACGCCGTACACGTTTTCGGACATCGTTCGCTACAAAGTAGAGTGCTTCGTCACATCGAATC